>NZ_JBSFYR010000067.1:0-42366 GCF_053599875.1 Streptomyces sp. NPDC005151
AAACGCTCGGCTGGGAAACCCCAGCCGAGCGCCTGTCTAAACTGCTCGCAGCCTGATCAACCGACCACGTGTTGCAACGACCCCTCGAATTCGCCTTCGGGAGGGGCCTCATGCACGTCTGGGTCAGTCCTTCAGGATTCAGCCGCGGCGCCGCAGCGTGATCTCCGCATCGGCGTCGTAACCCTGGGTCCAGCTGCGTCCGGCGCCCGATTTCCAGGTGATGTGGGCCGTGGCCCCGTCGACCCTGACCGCTTCCACGGTCATGGCCCGGTCGCCGTCCCGCACATCGCCGCGACGCAGCTCCCCCGCCTTGACCGTCACGGGCTCAGCCGACTGCGCGCTCTCCACCTCGTCCGCCGCACGGGCGAGAGCCGCAGCCAGCTCCCGGGCCCGGGCAGGGGTGCAGATCAGTGAGAGCTCCCCCGACGGACCCGCTGCTCGGACCTCGACCCCCGCCCCAACGGGGGTCACGCCCAGGATCGCACCGCGTCCGTCGGTGTCCTCGATCCCACTCTTCATCGCTCTGCTCTCCCCTCGCCCGTCCCACGGCTCACTTCGGCCGGAGGCTCTCCGGCGGGCCCAGGTAGCTGGGCTTGAGGCCGCCGGTGCCGACCACCAGGTTCTGCAGCACCACCGTCGGGTCGACCATCCAGAATTTCAGCACATGCACACCGGCCCGGCCGATGTGGTGCACCGTACGGGTGCGGTTGACGTTGTCAGAGGTGTTGCGCGCCCACTGGACGTTCATGGTGACGTCGTCGGATCCCGTCACCGAGTTGTCTTGCGCATGACACATTCTTCTCCGTTGACGAAATCGAAAGTTTCGAAATCCTCCCCGTACATGCACCGGGGAGGCCGAGCTTCGGAACAGAGAGATTCAGCAGCGGGGACGACGTTCGGGAGCAGGGAGGTCGAGAAAGGCGAGAGATCGGGAACAGGGAGACGTGAGCCTGTTCCACGGGGAGGTTCAGGCCGGTTCGACCGAGGTGTCGCAGACCAGCCGGCGCCGGTGATCGACCGTGCGCTCCGGGCCGGTGAGCCGCAGTCGTACGGTCTGCCGCACGTCCGAGGCTGCACTGGATGTCGCCAGCCGCAGTTCGAGATCGCCGGGTTCGACGATTCGTCGGCCACCGATGCCGGTGAACGACACCAGGTCCGCGTGGAAGCGGAACCGGACGCGCCGGGCCTCTCCGGCGGCAAGCGGCACGCGGGCGTACCCGATCAGCCGCGATTCACAGTCCGGTCCGCGCAGCGGCCCATTCCGTTCGCGGTGGTCGACCCCGCCGGCGACCCGGGTGACGACGTCCCGTCGGCCGGAACGACGAACTGGCAGGGCGGACTGGCCGCCACCCGCCATCTGACCGGTCTCGGACACCGCCGGATCGGCGTCATCAGCGGTCCGTCCCGCATGATGTGCAGCCGCGCCCGCGTCGACGGCTACCGGGCGGCGATGGAGACAGCGGGGCTGCCCGTCGATCCCGATCTGGTCCGGGAGGGCGAGTTCTCGCACGAGGACGGCTACACCGCGGGGCTGGAACTCCTGCGGCTGCCCGAGCCGCCCACCGCCAATCTTCGCCGGCAACGATCTGCAGGCACTCGGCGTCTACGAAGCCACCCGCGAACTGGGCCTGCGGATCCCGGAGGACCTCAGCGTCGTCGGCTTCGACGATCTGCCGCTCACCCGGTGGATCGGGCCACCACTCACCACGGTGCGGCAGCCGCTCACCGAGATGGCAGAGACGGCGGCCCGGCTGGTTCTCGATCTCGGCCGGGGCCGGCAGCCCGCGACCACCCGGGTCGACCTCGCCACCAACCTGGTGGTGCGCAGCAGCACGGCGGCACCGGGCCACTGATACCCGTCCCGGCCTGCGGCCATGACCGGTGTGCGCGATGAGGTCGAGGCACCGCCCGAACTTTCGGGGGGTGGGTCAGGACGCAGACGTTGGCGCGGAAGGGCTGCGGGTCGGGCCGACCGAGTTCCCTTTCGTCGAACATGCGCGACCCACGATGAAGGCCGCAGCCTGACCCCGCACCGGCACTACACGTGCGACATTTTGTATGGATATAGCGGGTAAACAGGAGCTATGGGAGGCTTTGGCGGATATATTTCAAGGCTCCGACGATCGAAGCCTGGGTCTCGCACCCTGCTCGGCGTGCGCACCGTGGCCGGGGAAGTCCTGCTGCTGGAGCTGGTGCTCGTGGTGCTGCTCGTCGCCACGGCGGCGTTCTCGCTCGTGGTGCAGGGCCGGCGCGCCGCCGTTCACGAAGCCCAGACAGGTTCGTACGCCGTCGCCGAAACGTTCGCTCACTCCCCCGGCATCGTGGCGGCGCTGGACAGCCCTGATCCCACCGCAGTGCTGCAGCCGCTCACTGAGAAGATCCGGAAAACCACCCACGTCGATAGCGTCGTCGTGGCCGACACACACGGTATCCGCATCACCCACCCCGATCCCGCGCTGATCGGCAAGCACCTCACCGGCCCGTACAAGGAGGCGGTTCTCGGGCATGGCTTCACCCGTACCTTCACGGGGAGCCGGGGGCCCGCTGTGAACTCGGTGGTGCCCATACCGAGGGCCGACGGCTCGACCGCCGGCCTGGTGTCCGTGGGCATCACGATCAATAACGTGAACAAAATGGCCGACCGCGAACTGCCGGTGCTGGTCGGCGCCGCCGTGGCCGCACTTGCCGTCACCTCAGGCGGTGCGGCACTGGTCAGCCGACGTCTGCGGCGGCAGACGCGTGGCCTCGGCCCCGCCGAGATGACGCGGCTGTACGAGCATCACGACGCGGTGCTGCACTCCGTGCGCGAAGGTGTCCTCATCATCGACGGCGCCAGGCGGCTGCTGCTGGCCAACGACGAGGCCCGGCGGCTGCTGGGCCTGCCCGCGAACGCCGAGGGGCTTGCGGTGACAGATATCGGCCTGCCTCCTCAGCTTGCGGAACTGCTCGCCTCCGGCCGCATCGCCTCCGACGAGGTGCGCATGGCCGGCGACCGGCTGCTGGCCGTCAATCTGCGGCCCACCGACGACCGTGGCGGACCTGCCGGGACGGTCGCGACCCTGCGGGACACGACGGAACTGGCCGCACTCGCCGACCGGGCCGCAGAGGTACGGGAGCGGCTGCTTCTGCTGCACACGGCCGGTGCGCGCATCGGCACGACGCTGGATGTGACCCGGACCGCGGAGGAGCTGGCGGAGGTGGTGGTCCCCCGCTTCGCCGACTTCGCCTCGGTCGACCTCGCCGAGCCCGTGCTGCGCGGTGAGGAACCGTCGGTGCCGCGCGGCACCGTGCTGGACATGCGGCGTACAGCTGCGGCAGGCGTGCGCGCCGACCACCCCTTCTACCCGATCGGACGGATCGTCGGGTTCGTTCCCACCAGCCCGGCGGCCCTGGGAGTGATCCGTGGGCACACCGTGCTGGTGCCGGACCTGTCCGCCGAACCGGGCTGGCTGGGGGCCGACCCCGAACGGGCGGCGAGGATCATCACGTACGGTGTCCACTCCCTGCTCTCCGTTCCGCTGCACGCACGCGGTGCGGTCCTGGGCATGGCGAACTTCTGGCGCTCGGAGAATCCGGACCCCTTCGACGAGGACGATCTGACCTTCGCCGAGGAACTGGTCGCCCGGGCGGCCGTCTGTGTCGACAACGCCCGCCGCTACACCCGCGAGCACGAGATGGCGGTGACGCTGCAGCGCAGCCTGCTGCCCCACGGCCTGCCCGAACAAAATGCTCTCGACGTCGCCTACCGCTATCTGCCGGCTCAGGCGGGGGTGGGCGGTGACTGGTTCGACGTCATTCCGCTGCCCGGTGCCCGCGTCGCGCTGGTCGTCGGCGACGTCGTCGGGCACGGTCTGCACGCCGCCGCGACGATGGGCCGCCTGCGCACCGCGGTCCACAACTTCTCCGCGCTGGACCTTCCGGCGGACGAGCTCCTCGCTCGCATCGACGAAGTGATCGCGCGCATCGACCGGACGGAGAACGCCGACGGCGGGCGCGCGGAGATCACGGGGGCCACCTGCCTGTACGCCGTCTACGACCCGGTGGCCGGCACCTGCTCCGCCGCCCGGGCCGGTCATCCCGGTCCCGTCCTGGTGCTGCCCGACGGCACGGTGCAGTTCCCCGACGTGCCCGCAGGCCTGCCCCTGGGCATCGGCGGACTGCCCTTCGAGGCGGTGGAGCTGTCCCTGCCGGAGGGGAGCCGTCTGGTGCTCTACACCGACGGTCTCGTCCAGTCGCGCGAGCGGGACTTCGACACCGGACTCGACACGATGCGCGAAACGCTGGCCGGACAACACCGGACTCCGGAAGAGACCTGCGACGACCTGATCTCTGCGCTCCTGCCCACACCTCCGGGTGACGACGCCGTCCTCCTGGTGGCCGCCACCCACATCCTCGCCCCCTCCCGTGTCGGCGAATGGGACGTCGAGCCCGACCCATCGGCCGTTGCCGGGGTCCGCAAGGAGGTGTCCCAGTGGCTCATCGACCGGGGGCTGGAGGAAGAGACCTTCGCCACCGAGCTGATCCTCAGTGAGCTGGTCACCAACGCCATCCGCTACGGCCTCCCTCCCATCCGGGTCCGGATGCTGCACGGCCGCGCCCTGATCTGCGAGGTGTCCGACTCCAGCAGCACCTCACCGCATCTGCGCTATGCGTCGACGACGGACGAGGGGGGCCGCGGACTGTATCTCGTCGCCCAGTTCGCCGATCGCTGGGGCACCCGCTATACAGCCGAGGGCAAGATCATCTGGTCCGAACAGACACCGGGCGCGGGTGGGGCGCCGGCGTTCGAGTGGAACGACGAAGCTCTGGGTCTCTGAGCGCACCGTCAGGAGCGCCGTCGTCGGATGAACCGGCACCTCACGGTGCAGAAGTCGCGGCACAAGCCCGCCCGGGACGTGTGCCTTCCGGCCGTCCCCTCGAGCACAGCAACCTCGGCGTCCGGGGTCGCCGAATGCCGTATTCCGTTGAAGGTCACACGGGGTGTGTGTACGGTCGACCGGCATGACGCCCCCCACCCTGCACACCGCACGGCTGCGCCTGGAACCGTACGCACCTGCCGACGAGGACGATTTCGTGACGCTCTTCCAGGACACCCGGGTATCCCGGTGGATGGGGGACGGCCCCGCGGCGGAGACCGAAGACCGTGCCCTGTTCAGGCGGATCTTCAGCAAGGTGTACGCGCAGGATCTGTTCGACGTCTGGGTGGTGCGGCAGGACAGCCGGTTCGTCGGCCATGCGGAGATCAAGCCGTCGTCGGACGTGGATGGCCACGAGATCGTCTACGCGCTGGCTCAGGGCTCCTGGGGGCAGGGGCTCGGGACCGAGATCGCGCAGGCACTCACCGCGTACGGGTTCGCCACCCTCAAGCTGACCGAGGTGCATGCGACAGTCGCCGCAGAGAACACCGCATCGCTCGCCCTGCTGGACCGGATGGGCTTCCGGCACGTGCGGGACAAGACGGAGGACGACGGGAGCATTACCCGGGTCCTTACCGCGACCGCGGCCACGGACACTCAGCCGCGGTAGACATCGAGACGGCCGCATATCCCGAACTTTCCGTACGCCGAAAGCTGTTGGGCATGCACGCAGGCAGCCGCGAGATGGCTGCCGTCCCCCTGTGCCAGGGCGTCCAGCTGGTCACCCGTTGCCCGGGACGCGGCGGCGGCGCCCTGTTCCCAGCGCCCCCGCCAGTCGTGCGCCCGATGCCTCACGAGCGAGGCGGCCGCCCGGTGGAAGGCGGCGAGCGCCTCGGTGTCGCCCGCCTCCCCCGACAGCGTCGGGGCACCGACCCGGGTGCCGGATCGCCGCCCGCCCCCGCACTCGCCGTCCGACCTGCGCAAACGCCTACTCTGCGCGCCACTGTCAGTGGTCGGGTGCAGACTGGCCCTTATCCGTCACAAAGGCGTTTCGGGAGGTGTCGGCGATGTCCGACGTACTGCTCACTGTGGGAACCCGCAAAGGACTCTTCATCGGCCGCAGACGCCGTGGCACATGGGAGTTCGGCGACCCGCATTTCAACGCGCAGGCGATCTACTCCATCGCCATCGACACCCGGGGGCGGGCCCCCCGGCTGCTGGTCGGCGGGGACAGCGCGCACTGGGGACCCTCGGTGTTCCACTCCGACGATCTGGGCGCGACCTGGGTCGAGCCGAAGCAACCGGCGGTGAAATTCCCCCAGTTCACCGGGGCCTCGCTGGAGCGGGTCTGGCAGCTGCACCCGGCCGGGGCAGAGGCGCCGGATGTCGTGTACGCGGGGACGGAGCCGGCCGCACTGTTCCGCTCCGAGGACCGCGGGGAATCGTTCGAGCTGGTGCGCCCGCTGTGGGAGCATCCGACGCGCTCGAAGTGGGTCCCGGGCGGGGGCGGCGAGGGGCTGCACACGATCCTGACCGATCCGAGGGACGCGCAGGCGGTGACCGTCGCGGTCTCCACGGCCGGGGTGTTCCGCACCAAGGACGGCGGAGCGAGCTGGGCCCCGTCGAACAAGGGGGTGTCGGCGGTCTTCCTGCCGGATCCGAACCCGGAGTTCGGCCAGTGCGTCCACAAAGTCACCCGGGATGCGGTCGATCCGGACCGGCTCTATCTCCAGAACCACTGGGGTGTGTTCCGCAGTGACGACTCCGGGGACAACTGGACGGACATCGGCGGGGGGCTGCCCTCCGACTTCGGCTTCGCCGCGGCCGCGCATCCGCACCGGGCGGAGACGGCGTACATCTTCCCGATCAACGCGGATGCCGACCGCGTGCCGGCCGAGCACCGCTGCCGGGTGTTCCGTACGAGCGACGCGGGCAACAGTTGGGAGCCGCTGTCCGCCGGACTGCCCGAGGAGACGCATTACGGCACGGTGCTGCGCGACGCCCTCTGCACGGACGACGCCGATCCGGCGGGGGTCTATTTCGGCAATCGCAACGGCGAGGTGTACGCGAGCGGGGACGACGGGGACAGCTGGGAACAGCTCGCCTCGCATCTGCCGGACGTCCTCTGTGTACGGGCGGCAGTCGTCGGCGGTTGATCGCCCCGGTCGTATGAGCAGTAGAGTGCGGCCCGTGGCAGCACGACCGTTGAAAGAAATCATCGAGCCGGGATGGGCGCAGGCCCTGGAACCCGTGGCCGAACGCATCACCGCGATGGGCGACTTCCTGCGCGCGGAGATCGCCGCGGGGCGCACCTATCTGCCCGCAGGGCAGAATGTGCTCCGGGCGTTCCAGCAGCCGTTCGACGAGGTACGGGTCCTGATCGTCGGTCAGGACCCGTACCCCACACCGGGACATGCGGTGGGACTGAGTTTCTCCGTCGCGCCGGAGGTCCGGCCGCTGCCGGGCAGCCTGGAGAACATCTACCGGGAGCTTCACACCGACCTGGGGCTGCCCCGGCCGTCCAACGGCGATCTGACGCCCTGGACCCGCCAGGGGGTACTGCTGCTCAACAGGGCGCTGACCACGGCGCCCCGTCGGACGGCGGCGCATCGCGGCAAGGGCTGGGAGGAAGTGACCGAGCAGGCGATCCGGGCGCTGGTGGCGCGCGGAACACCGCTGGTGTCCGTCCTGTGGGGGCGCGACGCCCGCAATCTGCGGCCGTTGCTGGGAGAGCTCCCGGCGATCGAGTCCTCACACCCCTCCCCCATGTCCGCGGACCGCGGGTTCTTCGGCTCGCGGCCGTTCAGCCGGGTCAATGAACTGCTGGAGCGCCAGGGCGCCCGGCCGGTCGACTGGCAGATTCCGTGACCGCCGCCGCGGGGTCGTACGTCCTCGGAGTGGACTCGGGCGGTTCCGGGCTCCGGGTGGCGCTCGGCGCGATCGGGGCCGAGAAGCCGGTGGCGACGGCGGTCTGCGCCGAGCCGGTGCGGACCGGTCCGGCCGGGATCGATGCCGGACACCTGCTGGAGCAGTTGCTTCCCGCCGTCGACGAGTTGCGGGCGCAGGCCGGGAAGCGGGCGAAGACGGCCGCCGACTTGTCCGTCGTCGCCGTGGCGATCGGTGCCGCGGGCATGGCGACGCTCGGGGACCAGCTGCGCGCGGAGCTGCCCGCGGCGCTGGAGCGGGCGCTCGGGGTTCAGCTGCTGGCGCTGGCCGCCGACGCGGTGACGGCGTACGCGGGAGCGGTCGGGCAGCGGCCGGGAGCCGTCGTCGCGGGCGGCACCGGCATGATCGCGCTGGGGACGGATCTGACGAGCTGGCGCCGGGCCGACGGCTGGGGCCACCTCCTCGGCGACAGCGGCGGCGGTGCCTGGATCGGGCGGGCCGGGCTCGATGCGGCGATGCGCGCGCATGACGGGCGGCGCAGCGGTTCGGTCGCGCTGCTGGCCCGGCTGGAGGCGGTGTTCGGTCCGGCGCCCGAGCTGCCCGGTCTGCTCTATACGCGTACCGACCGCCCGGCACTGCTGGCCTCGTTCGCCCCCGAGGTCGCCGCGTGCGCCGGGGACGACCCGGTCGCCGCAGGCATTCTGCGGGACGCCGCCGGTCATATCGCGGAGGCGGCCGCCGCGGTGTGCCCGGAGCGCGGGGCGGCCGATGAGCCGTGCGAAGTGGCCCTGACGGGTGGCTTGTTCCGGATGGGCGATCCGCTCCTCGTACCCCTGCGTGAAGAGCTCGCCCGGCAACTGCCGCAAGCGCGGACGGTCCCCGGTTCGGGTGATCCGCTGACCGGTTCGCTGCGCATCGCCGAGGCACTGGCCATCGGTGATCTGCGGTTGCCGCTCCACCCGACGCTGCTGTGCGTACCCGCGTACGGGCCCGGGCGGGGGCGACCGTAAGGGGCGACAGAGCAGGGCAGTTGACCGGTAAGCCATTGATCGGATAAAAGCGGACAGATAACGCCCGACTGGACCCTCCCCGAACAGTGGGGCACCCAAAACCAGTAGCATGCGGCGCCATGAGCACCCCCGCTGGGCCCGCTTCCGGCCTGCCTGTACGAATGCCGCGACCTCGCCAGTCCGGACGGCACCGCCGCCCGGAGCCCGTGGTCGCGCCCGAGGGCGCTGCCGCGCTCGTTCTCGCCGTTCCCGGTACCCCCTCTTCGGCCACGCGCAGTCTGGCCGAAGAGGTGATCAGCATTGCCCGTTCCGAGCTGCCCGGTCTCAATGCCCGGATCGGTTACCTCGACGGCGACGATGCCGAGTACCCCACGCTCGTCTCCGTACTCGCGGATTCCGCCGCCGAGCGCATCGCGCGCTTCGAGCACGCGAAGGCCGCGGGCCGTGAGGTCGCCGAGCCCGAGGGCCCGGCCGCCGTCGTGGTGCCGCTGCTCGCGGGACCGGACAACGCCCTGCTCCGGCGGATACGCCAAGCCGTCATGGACAGCCGTGCACCGGTCGAGCTGACCGATGTGCTCGGCCCGCACCCGCTGCTCGCCGAGGCGCTGCACGTACGCCTCTCCGAAGCCGGTCTGGCCCGCGCCGACCGCGCCAGGCTGTTCACCGTGGCCACGGCCGCGGACGGGATCGTGCTGGCCACCGTGGGTGGCGAGGAGGCCGTGCAGGCCGCCGGGATCACTGGCATGCTGCTGGCCGCCCGCCTCGCGGTGCCGGTGATGGCCGCTGCTCTCGATGTCGAGGGTTCGGTCGCGTCCATCGCCGACCAGCTGAAGGCCTCCGGTTCGGTGCAGCTGGCCGTGGCGCCGTACCTGGTGGGCCCCGAGGTGACCGAGGGGCTGCTGGACGCCGCCGTGAAGGAGGCGGGCTGCGCGACGGCCGAGCCGCTCGGCGCGTACCCGGCGATCGGCAAGCTCGTCCTGTCGATGTACACGACGGCGCTCGGCATCGCCCCGGTGGCGCCGCAGGGGGCCCAGGCCCACTGACCTGATCAGCACGGATCAGCGGGGCCCGTACCGGACGTTCGACCGGTACGGGCCCCGCTGTGTCTGCTGTCTGCTGCGCCCTGGGGCCGGACGGTGGGTCGGGTCAGTCGAAGATCACGCAGGAGGCGGCAGGAGCCGTCAGGGAGCCCGTGTGGCGTGGGATGCCGGTGCTCGGGTCGACGGCGAACCAGCTGACGTTCCCGGACCGCTCATTGGCCACGTACAGCCACTGCCCGGTGGGGTCGAGGGCGAGGTCGCGCGGCCAGTGGCCACCGCAGCTCACGGCCGTGACCAGGGACGCCTTCTCGCCCGTCTCGTCGAGGGTGAGGACGCCGATGCTGTCGTGTCCCCGGTTTGCGGCCCAGAGGAACCGGCCGTCGCGCGAGACGACGAGCTCGGACGGGTGGACGACCGCGTCCGCGGCCACGTCCTCGGGCACGACGGTCGTTTCGCCGACCGGTGCGAGGGTTCCGGTGGCGGCGTCCCACCGGCAGACGGTGACGGTCGGTTCGAGTTCGTTCAGGACGTAGGCGTGGGTGCCTGCGGGGTGGAAGGCCAGGTGGCGCGGTCCGGTGCCCGGTCGCAGCGCCGTCTCGTCGTGCAGCCGCAGCGTGCCGGTGCTCGTGTCGAGGGCGCAGATACGTACGGAGTCGGTACCGAGGTCCACGCTCAGCACCCAGGCGCCCGACGGGTCAGCGAGCACCTGGTGGGCGTGCGGGGCCTGCTGGCGGGCCGGGTGCGGTCCGCTTCCCTCGTGCCGGAGCACGGAAGTGGCGGCGTCCAGCGATCCGTCGGCGCGCACGGGGAGGGCGGTGACGCTGCCGGAGCCGTAGTTGGCGGTGATCAGGTGTCCTCCGGTCAGCGCGAGGTGGGTGGGTCCGCTGCCGTCCACCGGCCGGATCCCGCCGAGCAGCCGCGGGTCGTCGCCGGTGATGTCGAGGGCGGCGGCCGCGCCGGACTCGGTCTCGCTGACCGTGTAGAGGGTGGTGGAGCCGGGGCCCAGGGCGAGATACGAGGGATCGGGGACGATATCCGTGGCGCCGAGGACGGTCAGCGCCCCGGTCTCCCGGTCCACGGCGGCGACGGTGACTCCCCGACCGCCCGCCGACGTGAACGACCCTATGAATGCCCGTCCCGCACCGCTGCTGCTCACTGCTTCTGCCCCTCTCCGCCGACTGATCATGACGGCTCGGGCCGCCGTGATCTTCCGGGGCGACGGTAGCAGTGCACCGTGTGCGGTCTAGACCAGGGCCGCGTCGCCGCCGCCTGCTGCCGCGGGTCGCAGGTCAGGCCGGGACGAGCGGGGCGCGGGGCGAGGTGCGCAGGGGCGCGGCGAGTTCCGCGAGGGCCAGCTCCAGGGTGTGCAGATGCGCGAGTGCGGCCTCGGCGCCGGGGTGGTGGTAGTGCGGCGCGTGTGCGGGCGCGGCGTTCAGTTCCGTACGGGCAGGTCCCGGCTGCGCCAGGGCGAGCACTGCGGCCTCGACGCGGCGGCAGGCCGCTCCGAGCCGGGCGTCGTGCGAGGCGTCGGGATCGGCGGCGACCGCGGCGAGACCACGCACCTCGCGGGCGCACAGGTCGAGCAGGGCGAGGACCTGGCGGGCGCGCGCCTTACGGGCCCGCAGCGGGTTGAGCGGATGCACCAGGGGGGCGAGCGAGAGCCGGACCCGGCCGAGCAGCGCCTCCAGTTCGGTCACCTGCGGACCGGGGTCGGCGGTCGGGGAACCGGCCAGACGGGCGGCAGCCCCGGCGGTGCAGGCGTGCACGCAGCGCAGTGCGCGCTGGATCCAGGCGTCGGTGGTCGCGTGGAGGGTGACGGGCAGTACGAGGAGGACGGCGAGCATCGAGCCGAGGGCTCCGGCCCCGGTCTCCGTGAGGCGGAGCACGAGCAGCCCCGGATTCAGGACGCCGAGCAGGCCGTACAGCAGTCCGGCCATCACGGTCACGAAGAAGACCATCCAGCTGTACGAGATGGCGGCGGTGTAGAAGATGCCGAAGACACAGACGGCGACGAGGGCCGCGGTGGGGACCGTGTCGCCGTGCAGCGGCACGGCGACCAGCAGCCCTGCGGCGATCCCGGCCACCGTGCCGAGGACGCGGCGGAAGCCGCGGACCAGCGTCTCGCCGCACGAGGCGGTGTTCACGAAGACCCACCAGACGGTGCCGACGGCCCAGTACCAGCGGTCGGCGGACAGCAGCTGCCCGATGCCGAGCGCGAAGGCACTGGCGGCGGTCGCCTGGATCGCCTGACGCGTGGTCGTCCGGGCCAGCCCGCGACTGCCCTGGAGTGCGGGTACAACGACGGGCGTGGGCAGCCGCCGTTCGTAGCACCAGGCGCCGAAGCGGACGGCCGAGGCGGTGATGAGCGAGAGCGCGACGGCGGCGTACAGCTCGGGCAGCTGGCCCGGTACGGCATGCAGGAACTGCGCCATGAAGAACGCCATGAACGCGAAAACCCCCAGGGCATGACCGCGGGGACCCCAGCGGCGCGCGTACACCCCCGCGCAGACGACGGCGAGGAACGCGGCGTCGCGCGCCAGGGGGTAGTCGTGCAGCGCCGTCGCGAGTGCCAGGACCGGGAATCCGACGACGGGCAGCAGCAAGGTGGTGAGCGCCTGGTCGCGGACCCGGGCGTCGGTGACCGTGAAGAGTGCAAGCAGAGCGGCGAGGCCGCCGGCGACGGCCGCGGGAAGCGAGTGACTGACCAGGCCCGAAAGGGTCACGGCCAGACCGATGCCGAGAACGGCCCGGGCCGAGCTGCGCAGCCGCAGCCGCCCCGGGTCCGGAGCCACCAACATCCGCTTCAGCACCGATTACCACTCCCTGTTCTGTCCGGGCATGAAAAAGGCGCCGCGGGATCCGCAGCGCCATCGACCGGGTTCATCAGAGCATCTCGCCACCATCTGGCTCAAGTCGAGCCGACACAGTTGCGCCATTGGCACAGCCCGATGCGCTTTCGATGTGCCAGGTGAGCGCCAATGGACCACGTCCTGCTGAACCATCGGGCCGAAGAAAGACCCTCCGGGCGCGACACCCCCCGGGTGACCGCAGCGCGCTGAACCGCCGGGAAGGTCAGCCGCGCTCGGGGGGTGTGCGGCGAGCGCCCAGGAGAAGCGGCAGGACGGCGGTCGCTACGGCGAGTACCGCGAAGCCCCAGGTCAAGGTGGCGGCACTGGCGACGGCGGCGACCAGCAACGGGCCTCCGGCGTCGCCGAGTTCACGTCCGAGTTCGGCCGTTCCCATGGTCTGGCCGAGCCGTTCCTGCGGGGTGGTACCCGCGAGGGCGGCGAAGCCGAGCGGAGTGATCAGCCCGGTTCCGGCCCCGATCAGCACGGCGGCCGACAGGACGCCGGGCAGGCCGGGCAGCATGGCGGTGGCCAGTCCGCACGCGGTGACCAGCAGTCCGGCCACCAGTCCCCCGCCGGCGCCGAGGCGCCCGTCGTCCAGGGCCCGCCCGGCCCACGGCTGCACGAGCGCGGCGCACAGGGCGAGGACGGAGACGGCCGCGCCGGTGGCCACCGGCGACAGACCGGCAGCCACCCCGGACACCGGCAGGAACCCGACCCCGACGGACAGCGCGGCGGTGGCGGCGGCCAGGGCCGCCACCGGCCGCAGAAAGGCACCGTCGGCCAGTCGCCGGACGAGTCCCAGGACGGTCTGACGGGTCTTGGGCAGAGGCGGGACGGCAGGTACCGCGAACGCGGCCCACAGGGCGACCGCGGCGGCCAGGGCTGCCAGCACCGCGAACAGCAGCATCAGGCCGCCGGCCCAGACCAGCACGCCGCCGAGCAGGGGGCCAGCGGTGTAGCCGATGCCCTTGAAGAATCCGTACGAGCCGAATGCGCGGCCGTGCCGGGCCTGCGGACTGAGGCGGGCCACCAGCGCGGAGGCGGCAGGTGAGAACGCGGAGGCGGCCGCGCCCTGTCCGAGGCGGGCGGCCCACAGCCAGCCGGGATCGCGGACCACCACGAAGACCGCGGAGGCGGCGGCGAACGCGATGAGCCCGCCGAGCAGCACCGGCCGGGCACCGATCCGGTCGGCGAGCGTCCCGAACACGGGCTTGAGCACCACCTCGGCCCCGTCGTACAGCGCGAGCAACAGCCCGAGGTACAGCACCGAACGCGTCAGGCCGGCATCGCCCTGGCCAAGGTTGGCCGCGACGCCGTGCGCGCCGAAGGCGGTGGTGAACCCGGCTGCGTACAGCGGCCACATCCGCCGCCGCGACCCTGCGGGCAGAAGCCTCGATTCCTGGGCAGGCCCGGGGGTCACGGCTCCCGCCATACCGCGACCCGGTGCCGGGACGGCTGCGTCGGCAGCCGCACGATCAGCACCACCCACGGCAGCGGGGACGCCGAAGACTCCTCACCCACCGAGCAAAAGTAACAGCCGTTACGTCATGAGGAGCGGGCGTCACGTGCCGGGCGCGACCTGCGTCGCGGGCAGGTGGCGACGGTGGGCCGGACCCTCCACGGCGACCGATGCGGCGAGCAGCGCGGCCAGTGACGCGAGGACGACGGCGACCGGGACGTGTCCGGTGAGCGGAAGCAGGAGGAGTGACGCCGCGGCGGTGAGGACGCGAATGACGACGACGGTGTCCCGCGCACCGAGGAAGGCGGCCCTGATCACGGCGGTCGAGACGAGGAAGAGGGCGACCCCGCCGCGGCGGAAATTTCCTGGTCGCCCCTCACCTGGGCATTCGGTCCGGGCCGGAACCCCTCGCGCGGCTCCCAAGGCAACAATCCGGACAACGTGACCGGTTACACGCTGCGCATCCCGTTGCGGTCCGAGCGCGGTTCGCCGCGCCCGAACCCCTCACCACCGACTCGCGCATCAAAGGCACTAGCGAATACGTGCCTTCATTTCGAAGGCCATCAAGTGAACTCAGGCGCTGAACCATCAAGTTGTCAATAAGAGGCTAACCCCCATTCAATCTACGAATACCGCCAGCCATGCACCTGACGGCAACGAATTCCGTAGGTAATAGGTGGTTGACGTGACGGATCCAACAGGTTTCCATGACGCGCCGGGAGCAGACGAAACCAACAGCGCAGCAAGCCATGGAGGCGATAGCGCTCCCGCAGTCACCCGTCACACCCAGTCGATCGGAACCGCTCCATGACCGACATGCTCAGCCAGCCCGTCACCTCCGGCACCGCACCGGCGGAGGCCGATCCCCACGGCCAGGACGGCCCGCGCACTCTCAAGCGTTCCATCGGCGTCGTCGGAGGAACCCTGCTGACCCTCTCCTGCGTGACGCCCGCATCCACGCTCTTCGTGGTCGTGCCCGACCTGTTCGGCGACCTCGGCTCCGCCACCGCGCTCACCATCGCCATCGGTTCGCTGCTCTGTATCGCCGTGGCGTTCTGCTACTCGGAGCTGGGCACCATGATCCCCAGCGCGGGCGGCGAGTACGCCATGGTCACCACCCTGACCGGTCGGCTGGCCGGGTGGCTGGTGTTCGTCCTGTCTCTGCTGGTCGTGATGATCGTCCCGCCCGTGATCGCCATGGGCACGGCGGACTACCTCGCTCCGCTGGTCCACATCCCGGCCGAGGCCGCCGGGGCCGGAGTCATGGTGCTCGCCACGCTGGCCGGTCTGCTGGACCTGCGTGCCAACGCCTGGATCACCGGCGTCTTCCTGGTTCTCGAAGTCATCGCGGCGGCCGTCGTCGCCGTGCTCGGCTTCGCCCACACCGAGCGCGGCGCGGGCAGCCTGATCCATGGTGTGGTCGCGAGCGACAGCGGGGCGTCCCGCCCGGTCACCGCGATGCTGGTCGTCTCGGGTCTGGCCATCGCACTCTTCATCACCCAGGGCTTCTCCACCGCTGTCTACCTCTCCGAGGAGCTGGAGAACCCGCGGCGCAACGTCGCCCGCACGGTCCTCGCCACCCTGGCCATCTCGACGGCCGTCATCCTCGTCCCGGTGGTCGCGATCACGATGGGCGCACCCGACCTCGCGGCGCTCACCTCCGGTGACATCAGCGGCATGGTCACTGCCTGGAGCAACTCGGCCGTCGGTACGTTCGTGAGCCTCTGCGTCGCACTCGCGATCATCAATGCTGGCATCGTCATGGTCATCCAGAACTCCCGGGTGCTGTTCGCCTCCGCCCGGGACAAGGCGTGGCCCGAGCCGGTCAACAACGCCCTTGCCCGCCTCGGCCGCTTCGGTTCGCCGTGGGTCGCCACCCTGGTGGTCGGAGTTCCCGGCGCAGCACTGTGCTTCGTCAACCTCGACACCCTGTACGGCGTGACCGGCGTCTCGGTCACCGGCATGTACCTGCTGGTCGCCGTCGCCGCACTCGCCGCCCGCCGCACCGGCCACAAGGACCTGCCCGCCTGGCGGATGCCGCTCTGGCCGGCGGTGCCGGTGGCACTGATCGTCGTACTCGTCTACATCCTCAGCCAGCAGGAGGCCACGTACCTGCTGTGGACCGGCGGCATCATGGCGGCGGCCACCCTCTACTGGGCCTTCTACCTCCGCCCCCGCCGCGACACCCGCTGGCTGGTCACCCTCCCCGAGGATGCCCGTCCCTGACCCCACGTGGACGGGCCCATGCCCGCCCACTGGGCCGTTGGTACAGTCGGAGTCCGTATCAGCAGACCAGGAAGAGGCCGACGGACCATGGCGGTGGACGCGCTCGACACCCGCATCCTGCGGCTGCTCATCGAGCAGCCCCGGACCAGCGTGCGGGAGTACGCGCGGATCCTCTCCATCGCCCGGGGCACCGTACAGGCCCGCATCGACCGGCTGGAGCGAAACGGTGTGATCACCGGTACGGGCCCGGTCCTCTCCCCCGCCGCGCTCGGCCACCCGGTGCTCGCCTTCGTCCATCTGGAGGTCACCCAGGGGCATCTGGACGAGGTGGGCGAGGCCCTCGCCGCCGTGCCGGAGATCGTCGAGGCGTTCTCGACCACCGGCGGCGGGGATCTGCTGACGCGGGTCGTGGCCCGCGACAACGGGCACCTGGAGGATGTGATCCAGCAGCTGATCCAGCTGCCCGGCGTGGTGCGGACCCGTACCGAAGTGGCCCTGCGCGAGCGGGTTCCGCACCGGCTGCTGCCGTTGGTCCAATCCATCGGCCTGGCCACGGCCGGACCGCCGAACTGACCACCGCCTTGGCATGCTGGGTGCCATGAGCACTCGGCCCACCCCTGCCCTTTCGGTTCGATCTCGACGGCACACTCGTGGACAGCGAGCCGAACTACTACGAGGCGGGGCGCCGGCGCCTCGCCCGTCACGGCGTGCCGGACTTCACCTGGGAGCACCACACCCGGTACATCGGGATCAGCACCCGCGAGACGCTGACGGCGCTGCGGGCCGAGTACGGGATCGCGACGCCCGTCGACGAACTCCTCGCCGGCCAGGACGCTCTCTATCTGGAGCCGGCGCGATCCTCGACGGAGGTGTTCCCCGAGATGCGGAAGTTCGTGGAACGGCTGCATCAGGAGGGGATCGCGACGGCCGTGGCATCGGGTTCGTCCCGGGCCGCGATCGAGGCGGTGCTCGCGGGCACCGGACTCGGCGCGTACGTCACGACGTATGTCTCCGCCGACGAGGTGGCGCTCGGGAAACCGGCGCCGGATGTGTTCCTGAAGGCCGCACGACGGCTGGGCGCCACGCCCGGCGACTGCGTGGTGCTGGAGGACGCGGCGCCGGGCGTGGCGGCAGCGCATGCGGCGGGCATGCGCTGCATCGCGGTCCCCTATGTGGCGTCGACGGCCGACAATCCGACGTTCACCACGGCGGGGCTGCTCTTCCACGACGGTCAGGGCGAGTTCACGGCGCAGACTGCGTACGACTGGCTGGCCGGAGCTCAGCCTTCCTGATCTTGCCGGTGGCGGTCATCGGGACGTTCTCGACGAGCTCGATGCCCGGCACCTTGTATGCCGCCATCACCCCGGCCGCCCACTCGCGCAGAGCATCGGCGACGCCGACGGCCATCCCGAACAGCGGGTCGCCAGGCTTCGCGCCGGGGAAGGGAGCGCCCTCCGCTCCCCCACCGACGACCGTACGGAGTCCGGGGAACACCAGGAAGTAGCGGTTCCGCACCCGCACTTCGCCCTCCCCCGGCCGCGGCAGGGACTTCTTCCGGCGCGGCTGCGCGGTACCTCGGGCACGATGCTGGCCGCGCTGCTCGCCAGCCTGCTCCTCGTGGCCGTCGGCGCGACGTTGCCGGCGCTGAGCCGCATACATCGACATGTTCCTGATCGGTGATCAGACCTCGTTGCTGGGTGTGCTGTTCGCGGCAATGGCGACCATGGTGGCCCTCACCGTTGCACTGACCTGGCTGCAGCAGGCGAACCTGCTGCGCGGTCACATCATCTCCTCCACGCTCAGCAGCGCCCGGTTCTTCCGGCATCTGCTCCGGCTGCCGGTCACCTTCTTCGCCCAGAGCAGCCCCGCCGACCTCGTGCAGCGACTGCAGTCCAACGACGTCGTGGTCGAGACCCTGGCTCGCGACCTCACGGCCGTCGGCGTGGACGGCGTCGTCGTACTGCTCCATGCGGTCCTGCTGTGGACGTACGACCCGCAGTTGACGGTCATCGCGAGCAGTGATCCCGCAGCATCTCACCGAGCACGATCGCCTGACCCACGGTGGGCCGCATCAGGAACTTGTACGCACGGATCACCCAGCCCACCCCCTTCGGCTTTCCTGATCAACATAGTGGGCCCCACCGACAACGGCGCAGATCACTCCGGCGCTCCGCGCCTCCGCTCCAGGGATCGCATTCCCTCCCGGCGTAAACCGCCGGAATTCCCCGCGAAGATCAAGAGATGGAGCGCGGAACGCTGCTCTGCGGGGCGACGGCGCTGCGGCAGCTCGGAGACCGTATCGACCGTCGCACGGCCCGGACCGTGTTCAAGGTTTCCGGTTTGGAGTAGGGGTCCTCCGGGCCCGCCGTCCCGTCGTCACGGTCCCCCGCTGCATGCCCGGCGACCGGGACCCTCTACGGTGTCGCTGCACGTGTGGGGTGATGATGACGGCTGTGAGGGGAGACCGGCGGATGCGACGCGCTGGACGTGGGTTGTTGATCACGGGGGCCGTACTTGCCGTCCTGGGGATCGTGCTGACCGCGGGGGCGCTCTGGACCGTCAGAAGCGGCTACACGACGGTCACGCTCAGGAGCGAGTCCATGGAGCCGACATACGCCCCGGGTCATCGGGTCCTCATCGCGAAGACCGGTGGCGAGAAGACGCGGAGGGGCGATGTGGTCCTCTTCAGCATGCCGAGCCGTTACGGGGGCGAGGCCGTGATGAAGCGTGTCATCGGACTCGGAGGCGACCATGTGGTCTTTGACGGGACCCGGTTGACCGTCAACGGGACACCGCTCAAGGAGCCGTATCTGAAGGGGGCGGAGGTCGACGGCGGGCACGGCCCGTACGACGTGAAGGTTCCGGCCGGGCGGATGTTCCTCCTCGGCGACAACCGTGGGAACTCCAACGACTCGCGCTACTTCTCCGGCGAGGACTCCGGAACCGTGCCCGTGACGGCAGTGCGGGGCCAGGCACTTGACGATGCCACCGTGCCGATGGTGCTGGGCCTCGGCGCCATACTCGGTGTGGTTCTCGCCCTCGCGGGTGCCGTCTGTGCGCTGGTGGGCGGGCTGACACGGCGGCGCCGGGCAACGGTACCCCCGCCCTTTACCGGGTACGCGGGTGCCGGATATACCGCTCCCGGGGGTCCGCCGCCCTTCCAGCGCCCCTGACGCGCGGCGCCATGTGACACCCGGCCCTCAGCGTTCGGCGCCTCGCACCGCCGCGCCGAGGCGGCGGGCACCCTCGGTCAGTTCGGCGGGGTCCGCCGCGGCGGCGAAACCCAGGCGCAGGTAGGTGTCCGGCGGTTCGGCCGGGTAGTAGCGGCGGCCCGAGTCGACGACCACACCGTGCGCCCGCGCCGCCTCGGCGACCGCGAAGTCGGAGTATCCCGGCGGGAGTTGGATCCACAGGTGCAGACCCCCCACCGGCAGCCCGGCCACATCCCAGTCGGGGGTCTCGCTGGCCAGCGCACCGGCCAGCACCGCGCAGCGTTCCCGCAGCGCGGTGGACAGGGCGCGCAGGTGCCGCTCCCAGGCGGGTGTGCTGACCAGTTCGACGGCGGCTTCCTGCAGCGGCCGTGCGATGAAGAAGTCCTCGACCATCCGCATCCCCTGCAACCGTCGCATCACCGGGCCGCGGGCGATCACGGCTCCGATGCGCAGGCTCGGCGACGCGGGTTTGGTCAGTGAGGTCAGCTGGACCACGGTGCCGTCCGGGTCGTCGGCGACGAGCGCGCGGGGTACCGGCCGGCCATGGCCGAGGTTCCGGGCGAAGTCGTCCTCGATGAGGAAGGCGCCGGCGGCGCGGGCCACGTCCACGACCTGGCGCCGTCGTGCGGGCGCGAGCACCGTGCCGGTCGGGTTGTGGAACGTCGGCTGGCAGTACAGCAGTCGGGCTCCGGTCATGGCGAAGGCGTCGGCCAGCAGATCGGTGCGGATGCCGTCGCTGTCCATCGGGACGGGTACCGGCCGCAGCCCTGCGGCCCGGGCGGCGGCCAGCGCCCCCGGGTAGGTCGGCGACTCGACCAGGACCGGGCTGCCCGGTGCGGCGATCGCCCGGAACACCATGGACAGGGCGCCCTGGCCGCCGCCGGTGACGAGCACGTCGTCCGGGCTCACATCGGCGCCGGCCTGGCGGGCGAAGATCGCGCGCAGTGGTGCCAGGCCCATGGCCGGGGCGCGGTGCCATGCGTCCGGGCGCCGCGCCGCGCGAGCCAGCGCGGCGGCCAACGCCCGGGTGGGCTGGAGCGTTTCGTGCAGATAGCCGCCGGCCATCGCGATCGCACCGTCGGGGGCGGGGTCCGACGGCCCGTCCACGAGGGGTGCGTCGAGATCGCGTCCGGCCAGGGCCACCGCCTGCCAGGAGGTGTCCGGTACATCGGTCTTCGAACGCACGGGGCGCGCGGCCACGTAGGTGCCGCTGCCCGGTCGTGTCACCACCGCTCCCTCGGCGGCGAGCAGGGCGAAGGCACGCGACACCGTGACGGGGCTGACCACATGACGGCTGATCAGATCACGGCTGCTGGGCAGCCGGTCGCCGGGGGCGAGCCGCGCAATCTCCGCGCGAAGGATCGCCACCACCATCGCAGTACTGCTACTGTCAGACATGAAGGTAGACGATAGCGCTTCTGCACTCCGTAAGGAACCGCTCCTCGACATCGCGGCCCTGCGGGCCGACACTCCCGGCTGCGAGTCAGTGATCCACTTCAACAACGCCGGTGCCGGTCTGCTGGCCCGCCCCGTGCTCCGGACGATGCTCGACCACCTCGAACTCGAAGCGAACATCGGCGGTTACGAAGCCGCCGACGCGCGGGCGGAACAGGTCCGCGACTTCTATACGGCGATCGCCGAGCTCATCAACACCGGACCCGGGAACATCGCCTTCGCCGGCAGCGCCACCCACGCGTACAGCAACGCCCTCTCGGCCATCGACTTCCGGCCCGGCGAGACCATCCTGACCACGCGCAACGACTTCATCTCCAACCAGATCGCGTTCCTGTCGCTGCGCAAGCGGTACGGCGTCGAGATCGTGCACGCACCCGACCACCCGGACGGCAGCGGCGTCGACGTGGCGGCGATGGCAGCGCTCATGCGGTCCCGGCGCCCACGGCTCGTCGCGGCGACGCACGTCCCCACCAACTCGGGCCTCGTCCAGCCGGTCGCGGAGATCGGGCGCCACTGCCGCGAGCTCGGCCTGCTGTATCTCGTCGACGCCTGCCAGACCGTGGGCCAGTACGGGATCGACGTCGAAGAGATCGGCTGCGACTTCCTTACGGCGACGTGCCGCAAGTTCCTTCGTGGACCGCGTGGTTCGGGATTCCTCTACGTCTCCGACCGGGTCCTCCGGGACGGGTACGAACCCCTCTTCATCGACATGCACGGCGCCCGCTGGATCGAGCCCGGCACCTACCGGCCGGCCGACACCGCCGCCCGGTTCGAGGAGTGGGAATTCCCGTACGCGACCGTGCTCGGTTCCGCGGCAGCGGTGCGCTACGCACTGCAGGTCGGCCTGGAGCCGGTCTCCCGCCGCACCCCCGCGCTGGCCGGGCGGCTCCGTGACCGGCTGGCGTCCATCCCGGGCGTGCGCCTCCTCGACCGGGGTGACGGACCCGCGGCCCTCGTCACCTTCGCGATCGAGGGCTGGCAGCCGCAGCCGTTCAAGGAGGCAATGGACACCCGCGGCATCAACTCTGCCCTGAGTTTCCGCGAGTTCGCCCAGTTCGACTTCGCCGACAAGGACATCACCTGGTGTCTGCGTCTGTCGCCGCACTACTACAACACCGAGGACGAGGTCGACGCGGTCGCCGACACCGTCACCGAACTCGCCCGTCGTCACCCGGCAGGCATCTGATGGGGCATCCGCCCGTGGCAGCCGATCCGGAGGCGCCGGCCTGTCCCCCGGCGGAGAGCCTCTGGCGCAACGGAGACTTCCTCAGGTTCTGGTTCGGCGAGACCCTTTCGCTGCTCGGCACCCAGGTGACCAACCTCGCGCTGCCCCTGACCGCCATCCACGCCTTCCACGCAGGCGACGAACAGGTCGGGCTGCTGCGGTTCCTGCAGCTCGTCCCCTATCTCGGCCTCGCCCTGCTCATCGGGGTGTGGACCGACCGGGCCCGGCGACGGCCGGTCATGCTCGCCGCCAACCTCACCAGGATGGTCCTGCTCGCCCTCGTACCGGTCCTGTACTGGCTGCACGCTCTCGACCTGACCGCCCTGCTGGTCATCGCCTGCGCCATCGGCGTCGCCTCGGTGGTGTTCGACGTGAGCTGGATGTCGTACGTCCCCGTCCTGGTGAAGAGCCCGGCCCACTATGTCGAGGCGGGCGCCAAGATGGGCATCAGCTCGTCCTCGGCGGAGGTGGCCGGTCCCGGGATCGCCGGCGTTCTCGTCTCGGTGCTGTCCGCGCCGGCAGCACTGATCGTGGACGCCTTCTCGTACGCGGTCTCCGTGGTCTCGTTGCTGCTGATCCGTACCCCCGAACCACGCCCCCAACAAGCCGCGAAGCGGCACGTGGGGACGGAGCTCGGCGACGGTCTGCGCTGGGTTCTGCGCGACAGGATCCTCCGGGCGCTGGCGCTCATCGGGTTCTGCTGCAACTTCTCCATGATCACCGTGTGGACCATGTTCCTGCTGTACGGAACCCGGGACCTGCACCTCGACTCGAAGACCCTCGGCGGCATCCTCGCAACCGCTTCCGTGGGAGGACTGATCGGCGCGGCGATCTCCGGGCGCGTCATCGGACGGTTCCGGCTCGGGCGCGTCTATCTGGTCGCGCAGTCGGCGCTGCTGCTGGGCCCGACGCTGATCGTGACCGCTGCCGGACCCCGCCCGGTGATGATCGGCATGTTCGTCCTGTCCTTCTTCATCACCTACCTGGGCCTTGGCGTGGCGGGCGTCATCATCGTCAGCCTGCGGCAGACCAGTACGCCGCAGTCGATGATGGGGCGGATGACCGCGGTGTTCCGGACGCTGCTGTTCGGTGGCGGCGCCCTGGGCGGTCTGTCGGCCGGTCTCCTGGCCGGCGCCATCGGTGCCAAGGGCGCTCTGACCGTGGCCGCGATCGGCTCCGCCGCCGTGGTGATCGGGCTCGTCGTCTCACCGGTCAGCAGACTGAGCAGGCTGCCGTCGGCGGTTTAGGGAGGAAGCTGCTGAGACAGCCACGCCCGGAGAGCCGGTCACGCCAACTGGTTGACCAGGGCGGTGAAGACCGTGGGAAGGCGGGTCGCGGCCGGGACGATACGACGGGCGAGTTTCGGGTGCTGACGGGCCCAGAGCAGCGATTCGGTGAGCAGGCGGTGGCGCCGGGAGACCTTGCGCCACGCCTGCTCGTACGCCAGTGGGCGGTCGTCCCGGATGCAGCGCACCAGTTGCGCGGCCCCGGCGAGGGCCAGAGAGATCCCTTCGCCGGTGAGCGCGTCGATGTATCCCGCGGCGTCCCCGACCAGCAGGACCCGCCCGGCCGCCCGGGAGCCGACGCGCTGGCGCAGCGGTCCGGCGCCGCGCACAGGGGTGGTGGTGCTCGGGGGCAGGTGGCGTGAGAGGAGAGGGAAGCGGGCCAGGTGGCTGTCGAAGGGGCCGCGTTCCGCAGTCAGGACGGCGACGCCGACCAGGCGCGGGCCGAGCGGCGTGACGTAGGCCTCCGCCCGTGCTGACCAGTGCACCTCGACGCAGTCCGTCCAGGGCTCGATCGCGTAGTGCCGGCGCAGGCCGAATCTGGGGGGCCGCGGATCCGGGCGGTCCAGGCCGAGTTGACGTCTGATCGGTGAGTGCAGTCCGTCGGCGGCGGCCAGGTAGCGGGCGGTGAGGCCGGCTGCGCGGACGCTGTCGGTGCTCTGCCGGATGCCACCCACCCGCGCCGGGATCACCGGTACGCCGAGTTCCGCCGCTCGGCGGGCCAGCGCGGCGTGCAGTTCGGTGCGCCGGACGCCGCAGCCGGGGGCGGGTGCGAAGAGGGCTTCGGCACTGTGGTGGTCGTCGACGTACCGGATCCCGCGCAGTGGGTGTCCGGCGACGGTGACGCCGAGTTCGGCCAGGGCGTGTACGGCGCCCGGCATGAGGCCCTCGCCGCAGGCCTTGTCGATCGGGGTGGGGCGCGGTTCGGTGACCACCGCTTCGAGTCCGGATCCGGCGGCGTGGATCGCGGTGGCGAGTCCGGCGGGGCCGCCGCCGACCACCAGCAGGTCGATCACGGCGTGGCCGCAGGAGTCGGCGCCGGGGCGGCCCCGGCCAGAGCGGCGTTCTCGCACCGCACGCGGGTCGCGAGAAGCGGCAGATTGAGGAGCGTGAAACCGGTCGCGGTGAGCCAGTTGGTGTGTACGAGCGGCAGCGCGAAGCCCTCGACGATCACGGCGACGTAATTGGGGTGGTCCATCCATCGGTACGGTCCGGCGGTGACGAGGGGCAGGTCCGGCACCACAATGACGCGGGTGTTCCAGCGCGGCCCCAGTGTGGTGATGCACCACCAGCGCAGCCCCTGGGCACCGAGGGCCAGGGCGAGCATCGGCCAGCCGAGCGCGGGCAGGAAGTGCCGGTCGCCCAGCCAGGTCTCCCCCAGGCAGCCGGCCAGCAGCGCGGTGTGGAGGGCGACCATGACGGGGTAGTGCCCGCGCCCGTACTCCGTTCCGGCATGGCGGCGGCTCCAGGCTGCGTTGCGCCGGGCGGTGACGAGTTCGGCGAGGCGCTCGACGGCGACCAGGAGGATGAGGACGGTGTAGGGGATCACGGGGCGGCTACCAGCGGAGGAGGACTTGTTCGGTGCAGAAGCCCGGCCCCATCGCGAGGAGGAGACCGGGCGATCCGGGCGGTGGCGGGTGCAGCGCCAGGGTGTCCCGGAGGATGTGCAGGACGGACGCGGAGGAGAGATTGCCGACCTCGGCCAGCGAACGCCAGGTCGGTTCCAGTGCCCGGGCGGGCAGATCGAGCGTCTCGCGTACGGCTTCCAGGACCTGGGGACCGCCGGGGTGGCAGACCCAGGCCGTCACGTCCTGCGTCTTGAGGTCGTGGCCGGAGAGGAAGGAGCGCACCTCGTCGCCGAGCGTCTCGCGTACCAGGTCCGGGAGGTCGGCGCCGAGGACGATACGAAAGCCCGCGTCGCCGATGTCCCAGCCCAGGCTGCGTTCGGTGCCGGGGTAGAGCGCGCTGCGGGTCGCGACCACCTCCGGCCCGCGCTGTTGTTCCCGACGGTGCGGGTGGTCCCGGCCGACCGCGAGGACCGCGGCGGCGCCGTCGCCGAACAGTGCGCCCGCCACCAGGTTCGGCACGGACGCGTCGGTACGTTGCAGGGTCAGCGAACAGAGTTCGACCGAGAGCAGCAGCGCGACCTGTCCGGGGTGGCCGTCGAGGTAGTCGTGGACCCGGGCCAGTCCGGCGGCTCCAGCCACACAGCCCAGACCGAAGATCGGCACGCGTTTCACATCGGGCCGCAACCCGACCCGTCCGGCGAGCCGCGCCTCCAGCGACGGGGCGGCGATGCCGGTGACCGAGGTGGAGATGACCAGGTCGATCTCGCTCGCGTCGAGACCCGCCCGGTCCAGGGCACCGCGCACCGCCTGCTCCCCGAGCCGGAGCGCGGATTCGATGAACGCGTCGTTGGCCTCTCCGAAGCCGCTCAGGGAGGCGTACCGCTCCAGGGGCAGGGCCAGATGGCGGCCGCGTACCGTGGCGGACGTGTGCAGGCGTTCCACCACACCGCGGTCTGCGCCCGATGGCAGGCACATGTCGGCGAAGGCATTGGTGATCTCGGACTGCTCGTACCGGTGCGGCGGGAGCACACCATGGATCGCGACGATTCGCGTCATTCCGTCACCATACGGTTGAATAACGTGTTTTGATCGAACGTCATGAATCATACTTTTCGGTCACCTTCCGCGTCCGCCTCGGTGCCTGCCGCCGTGCCGGCGGCCGCTCCCCGCCCCGGCCGGGTCGCGGTGGCCCTGTTCCTGTCGGCCCACCCGGCCCCCGCATTGGCCGTCTCCGCCCTGATCACCGCGCTGGCCGTGGCTGCGGGACGCGATGCGTCCGGCAGCTGTCTGGTCGCTCTGACCATGCTCACCGGGCAGCTCTCCGTCGGCTGGAGCAACGACTGCATCGACATCGCACGGGACACGGCGGCGAACCGGCGTGACAAGCCGCTCGTGGACGGCGCCGTGAAGGCCCGTACCGTCGCGGTGGCGGCCTGTGCCGCACTTGTCCTGTGCGTCCCCCTGTCGCTGGCGAACGGCGCGGCGGCGGGCGGCGCCCATCTGATCGGGGTCGCCGCCGCCTGGTCCTACAACCTGGGACTCAAACGAACACCGTTGTCCTGGCTCCCGTACGCCGTCGCCTTCGGCCTCCTGCCCGCCTTCGTCACGCTCGCGCTGCCGGGCCACCCCTGGCCGGCCGCCACGCCAGTGGTCGCGGGCGCGCTCCTCGGCGTGGGCGCGCACTTCACCAACGTCCTCCCCGACATCGACGCCGACCTGGCCGCGGGCGTCCGCGGCCTGCCCCAGCGGTTGGGCCGACGCCGGACCCGTACCGTCGCGGCGCTCGCGCTGCTCGCCGCATCGGCCGTCCTCGTCCTCGGCCCACCGGGATCGCCGGACGCGACGAGCTGGACCGGTCTCGTCGTGACCGGAACCCTGGCCGTGGCCGTCTGCCTCCCGCTGCGCTCCGCACCCGACAGCCGCCTGCCGTTCCTGGCCACGCTCGGCCTGGCCGGGATCGACGTTGCGCTGCTGCTCCTGCACGGCACGGCCCTGGGCTGATCACCCCTCTCACGGACGCCGCAGCCCGCCCGGCTTCTCGACCAGGGGTGTCCGGCGGATCGGGGTCGGACAGGTCGTGGCGTCCGGCGGTGCGTCGCGAGGCGGAGGAGCGTCCTCATACTGGACGTATTCGCTGCGTTCCGACACCGCGGCAAGGTGCCGTAGCTGTCGGTTCCGCACCCGCCAGGGATGACGGGACAGCCCTTGGGCCGGCTCCGGCGAGAGCTACCGGCAACGACGGGAGAGTCACACATGTCGCGCTATCACGAGATGAAGTTCCGGGCGGTCACGACGTTCCAGCGGCGGATCGGCAATCCGATGCTCCGCCGACTGCCGAACCAGACCCTCCTGGAGACCACGGGACGCACGTCCGGACTGCCCCGCCGGACCCCGGTCGGCGGCCGCCGGGTCGGCAAGGAATTCTGGCTGGTCTCGGAGTACGGCGAGAAGTCGCAGTACGTACGCAACATCCGGGCGAACCCGAAGGTACGGGTCCGGATCAGGGGGCGCTGGCACGCCGGAACCGCCCATCCGGTCCCGCAGGACGACCCGCGCGCCCGGCTCAGGACACTGCCGCGCTTCAACAGCGCGGCAGTCCGGGCGCTCGGCACCGACCTGCTGAGCGTGCGGGTCGATCTCAGCGACTGAGACCGACCGGCAATTGGGGGGTGGGTGAAGGAGCGGGGCTGGGGTGCGTGCAGCGCAAGGCGGAGGATTGAGCCATGGCGGAGCCATGGTGATGGACGACAACGCCGCGAGGTGCGTGCCCCAGCCGCGTGACGCCGCCCCCCAATTGCCGGTCGGTCTGAGCGGTCGCCCTACCAGCGCTGGTGGATCCCGGCCCGGATACGACGGTCGTAGAGGTCCCGTACCGCGTCCGGCGTCCCCTGCGGCAGCGGCGGAAGCGACGCAGCCGCAGGGGACGCCGGGGCCACGAGGACGAGTGGACCTGGGCAGCGTTCGATCTAGCCCCCGGCATCGCCCGATCCCTGCGTGTCAGCCCCCTCGCCATCGGGCCGGGCACACCTTCGCGCGGAACAGGCGTACTCGACCTGACCCCGTACGGCGTCGCCCACGGGGTGCCGGCAAGCGCGTACCGCATCCGAGAGGATCACCGGCTTCGCGGCCGGACCCACCGGCCATGCCGGAGTTCGGCGACCACGCCCGGCGTCATGGCGTCTCGTACATTGCCGGGCCAGATGGTTCGATCGGAGCCGGGAAGGGCGGACGGGCCTGCCAGGCGCACGGCGTCACGCTCGCCCGCTCCGGTCCGGGACTGTTCCACCATTGACGGGAAGTGCCGGGGACGGCCGGGTGCGAAACCCACGGAACGAGGAGTGCTTGCCCTGAACGGACAACTACTGGCGGTCAGCGACCTGCACGTCGCCTACGCCGATAACCGTGCCATCGTGTCGTCCCTGCGTCCTGGCACCGACGCCGACTGGCTCGTCGTCGCAGGCGATGTCGCCGAGAAGGTCGCCGACGTCGAGCAGACGCTGAAGATGCTCAGCGAGCGCTTCGCGAAGGTCGTGTGGGTCCCCGGGAACCATGAGCTGTGGACCCACCCGCGCGACCCCGTGGAGCTGCGGGGCGAGGCGCGGTACCTCCATCTGGTCGAGCTCTGCCGGAAGCTGGGCGTCGTCACCCCGGAGGATCCCTATCCGGTGTGGGAGGACGAAGAGGGGCCAGTGACCGTGGCGCCTCTCTTCGTGCTGTACGACTACACGTTCCGCGCACCGGGAACGACCACCAAGGAGGAGTCCCTCGCCTATGCCCACAGGACCGGGGTCGTCTGCACCGACGAGCACCTCCTCCACCCCGACCCGTACCCGACGCGCGACGACTGGTGCCGTGCGCGGGTACGCCAGACCGAGCTCCGACTGGCCGCCGTTCCGGAGAACCACCGTACGGTCCTGGTGAACCACTACCCGCTGGTACGGGAACCGACCGATGTGCTGCGGTACCCGGAGTTCGCCCAGTGGTGCGGGACGGAACTCACCCGGGACTGGCACCGCCGATTCCGTGCCGCGGCCGTGATCTACGGACACCTGCACATTCCGCGGGTGACTCACTACGACGGCGTGCGGTTCGAGGAGGTGTCGATCGGCTACCCGCGCGAATGGCGGGCCCGCCCGCCGCGCACCCCGCTGCGGGTCGTCCCGTTGTCGTCTCCGTCCGGCACCATCCACTGAATCCGACGGACCGTCAGCTCCCGTCCGCCACCCGCGGGTCCGGCCGCACCGAAGGCATCCGGTACGCATCAATTGGCCCGCCGGGCGGGCAGACGGCGTACCGGCGTACTCGCCGTCGTCGCCGGACTCATCATCTCGCTGCTGGTGTTCGCCTCCGTGATGCCGGCGAGCGCGGCACCGTCGCTGCTCTCCCAGGGTGAAGTTCCACGATCTGCTGGTGGTGTCACTGGGCGGCCAGGGACAGTACGAGCACGTGATCAACAACACCGGCGCGGCGACGTCCGGCACCTCGACCGTTCCCTCCACCGTGGTGTCCTTCCCCTGATGCGGGACACCCCCCGGCCGGGATGAACGCAGGCCGTGGGGCCCGGCAGCGATCGCTCTGCTGGGCCCCACGGCTCTCGCGGCGCACCATCGCCCAGCGCGACGTCCGAATTGCGCCAGCGGTCACGGTCCCGGGGGCCGACTCTCGCAGGTGGGACGAGAGGGAAACAGCGGCGCCCCGCCCGCACAGCGAAGGAACCCCACCATGACCACGACCACCACCCGCCCGCCGGGCCGCATCACCGAGCGCGTCGCCGCGGCGGACTGGCCCTCGCTCACCGACGAACTGGCCGAACACGGCAGCGCGCTCACCCACCGGATCCTCACCGCTGACGAGTGCCGTGCGATCGCCGCCCTGTATGAGGAGACCGAGCGGTTCCGCTCCACCGTCGACATGGCCCGCCACCGCTTCGGCTCCGGCCAGTACCGTTACTTCACCCATGATCTGCCCGAACCGGTGCGCGAGCTGCGCGAGGCGTTCTACCCGTGGCTGCTGCCCATCGCCCGCGGCTGGGCCGACAGGCTGGGCGGGGCGGCGCCCTGGCCCGACACCCTTGAGGAGTGGGTGGCCAGGTGCCACGACGCCGGGCAGTCCCGGTCCGCCCAGATCCTGCTGCGGTACGGGCCCGGCGACTGGAACGCCCTGCACCGGGACGTGTTCGGCGACATGCTCTTCCCGCTCCAGGTCGTCATCGGCCTGGACGCGCCCGGGGTCGACTACAGCGGCGGTGAGTTCGTCATGACCGAGCAGCGTCCGCGCGCCCAGTCGAGGGGATCGTCCACGACGCTGCTCCAGGGCCACGGCCTGATCTTCACCACCCGCGACCGCCCGGTGCGGTCCAGCCGCGGTTGGTCGAAAGGGCCCATGCGGCACGGCGTGAGCACCGTCCGCTCCGGCCGCAGGCGCACCCTCGGCCTGGTCTTCCACGAGGCGGCCCGATGATGACCGGCGCTCCGGCACCTGCCGCGCACACCGATGCCGAACTGACGTCGCTGCTCAGCCTGTTGACGTCCATGCGTCCACCTGTCCGGTCGGTCGCCGTGGGGCACGCCCGCGATGGGGCGTCCCGCGCGGCCGCTCAGGCGTTCGTCCGGGCCTGGGAGGCCCTGGACCGAGACGTGCTGACGGTCGTCGACTGGCCGGAGGAGGCCGCCTCCTGGCTGCGTCCGGCCCAGCGCCTGACCGCGCAGGCCCCGGACGCCTGGGTGCTGGCAGGCGCCCCGCCCGGCGTCGCGCACCTGGTCCGCCGCCTGCGCCGCTCCTGCGGCTGGGATCCGGGGCGCACTTTCGGCTTCGCCTCGCTCGCCGCCCCGCACATGGTGGAGTTCGTCGGCGCGGATGCCCTGGACGGGATGCGCGGCGCCTCGACCGACGGCGGCACATGGGAGATCGGTCGCGACTGAGACCGACCGGCAATTTACGACCGACCGGCAGGAAGACCACGCACATGACTGGCATGCAAGGGCCCGACCCGGTCAGGCCGGGGCAGGGGCGGGGACAAGCCACGCTGCAGCGGCGGGACGGATGGCGGGCCTGGCTGCTGGAGGGACTGAGCGGGCAGACCGCACGGCACCCGGGGCCGCACGGCACGCCGAGCCCCGAGCACAAGGGGCACACCTGGTGGCGGGTCATGTGCCTCACCGGTGTCGACTACTTCTCCACCCTCGGCTACCAGCCGGGCATCGCCGCACTCGCGGCCGGGCTGCTCTCGCCGCTGGCCACCCTGGTGCTGATCGCCCTGACCCTGCTGGGCGCGCTCCCCGTCTACCGCAGGGTGGCCAAGGAGAGCGCGCACGGCGAGGGCTCGATCGCCATGCTGGAGCGACTGCTGCCCTGGTGGGCGGGGAAGCTCAGGTGGTGCCCAACACCATCGCGGCCGTCCTGATGGAGCTGCGCAACCGCACCGGTCAGGTCCCGCACGCCTACTTCAACTGGACCGAGGGCCACCCGGTCAGCCACCTGCTGCGCTTCCTCGTCTTCGGCGACGGCGAGGTCGCCCCGGTGACCCGCGAGGTGCTGCGCCGGGTGGAACCTGACCCCACTCTGCGGCCCCGCGTCCACGTCGGCTGACCTTGGGCCCGGCGGCGCCCGCGCGTATCCGACCGGCCCCCCATACGGCGCCTCGGCGAGAGATTCTGCCCGTCGACGGCGCATTCCGCTGAGCAGTGCGTCGGGACGCCTGCGCGCTTCCGGTCGTCCCGACGGCCGACACCCCAGATGATGATAGAGAGGACATGGCGCGAAATGGGATGTTTGTCCCGACGATTCATTCGCGACAGTGGAGGTGCCATGGACGGCGACACCACGATGGGTGACGAGGTCTACCAGCCGGACGGCTCGGAGGTGCAGGACGACGCCGGGCTTCTGGACCCCGCCGACACCCTTGACGACCGGGCGGGCCAGGACCCGCTCGACGCAGGCTATTCGCCCCCTGAGCGGCCATGGGCCGTGGAACACCATGGTGTCACTGCGGCTGAGCAGCGAGAGGGAGAAAGTCTCGACCAGCGCCTCAGCGAGGAGGAGCCGGACGTGTACGCCCCGGACGGGGACGGGATCGGTGATGTCGTCGACACGGACGGTGAGGTCCGGGACGGGGAGGTCGGTGATCTGCGCGCGGGGCGACTGGTCGCGCCCGACGAGGGCGCGCACGGAGACAATGAGAGGTGCATGATCGCCCTCGACATGGGAATCGATGGCGCGGCGGCCTCCGCCGAGGAAGCGGCGGTACATGTGGTCCCCGACCAGAACGAGCAGTAGACCACTCGTAGGGGCAGCCTGAGCGCTGATGCCCGCACCCGGGCTCTCGGCAGAGTTCGGACCATGCGCGCTCGATCCTGTCGCTATGAAAAAGGGAGACAATCCACGTTCAGCGAACGCGGTCGATGAACTCGGAGGGCAACATCAAACCTGTCCTGTAAATCGTCAGTGATTCGCCGATGGACCTTGCCACGCACCATCGCAGCCGTTGCGCCCCGGCCCCCAGGAACGTCAGACTCCGCCCCAGAAAACGGTTGAATCGTCGGGCGTGCGGTCACCGAGGACGACCGAGTACGCAATGAGCGCGATGAACGGGAAGACGATGACGTCCACCCACATCCCCGTCCGGGCACCGACTGCCCATGGCCAGATAATCGAAGTGGCATATGCCAATGCCGTCACCACACTGAACACGAGCGCTGTCGGCCCGACACGTCGCGACTTCTTCGCGGGCACGGAGTATCCACGTGGCACACCTGGCGCCCGCCGCTTGTCGGCCATCTCGCCACACTCCCTCACGGCACACTCAGCAGCGCCACCATTCCTGTACACCCCGGGCTTCCCGGGGCGTTGGCCGCCCGATGCCCTCGCTCCGCGACAGCAAGAGCCGTCACACCTCTGTCACAGCGGAGGGGCCGTCGTGCCCTGTTCAAAGGCGCACAGACCGAAGCGGTTTCGCCGGTTCACTGACTTCATGAATTCACGGGGAGTGATTGCTGATGGCCGGTGACAGTGACCGTCGTGCGTACGACACGGGTGCGTCGGCGGATGCACAGGGCAACATCCAGGTCGTGATCGCGCGCCTGGAGGAAGTGATCGCGGCGCGGGACGGCCAGGTCAAGGCGGCGATGGCGGACTTCACCGCGGACGGTGTGGCGGATGAGTACCACGGCAAGGAACTGCGGTGGAACCGGGCCTCGCAGGAGGTCAGGAACATCATCCAGCTGCTGAAGAGGACGCTGGAGAAGAACGACGGCACCGCGCAGCACACCATCACGCGGGCAAAGGCCGCGGTCGACAACATCGGCTGAGGCGTGTGGGGTCGGGCCCCGGGACGGGAGCTTGGGTTCTAGTGGTCGTCGCAACACCCCAGTTCAAGGGGTGCGATGGACGTCGAGAGCGGCAGGGCACGGGGTGTGCTGGTGACCGGGTGGGATCTGAAGCCGCAGGGTATTCAGGGTGTGCTGAAGACGACGGGTGAGACCGCGGGGAAGATCGAGACGTACGCGAAGTCGTACGGCGAGCATCTGACGTCGACGGCGACGAGTGCGGGCACGATCACCGCCGAGGGCGGCGACGGCGGGGGCAAGGACGGCGAGAAGGCGGCCGGCGGTCTCGTCGCGCCGGCCCTGTCGCAGTACGCCGAACACGCCACGACAGACCTGAAGTTCATCGCGGCCCGGGCCGGAAAGTCGCTGACCGGTGCGGTCGACCGATGAACCGACGCTCACCACGCTGGAACGGCTTCGTGCCGTCGACTGGTCCGGTGACTGGGACTACGCCTTCGGGCATGCGCAGTCCCGCCGCCTACTGATGCATGGCTTCGTTCACTTTCAGCAGCAGCGTTTGTCCAGCGGCTTGGGAGGTGGTGGGTGTGCCCGGCGCCCGCAGATGTTCACGCGAAATGACAGCACTTAGGCTGGGGGGTGCGTCCAGGGAGGGCCGCCCGGCTGGAGGCGCTTGTGGACCGGTGCCAGCAGCTTGCGGTCAATGATGGCGGGATGAAAACGGTGCAACAACAAGCTGAGAAGCTGTGTGCTATGAACAGGCATGGCATTGAAGATCGAGCGAACTGACGCGCGTAGGTGGCCGGATGAGCAGCTGAAGGAGCTCTTCAGTGAGGGCTTTCCGGAGTTCATCACCGCTGACCGTCTGGTGAAGGAGTACATAGGCAGGGTCGGTGAGTGGTTCGCTGGTCTGGACCTCACGCTGGTGGATGAGCACGAGGCGCCGGTCGCATCGGGCTGGGGTGTGCCAATCCACTGGGACGGCCTGACCGAGACGCTCCCCACCGGGTATACCCAGGCCCTTGTCCGTGCGGTCGAAGGCCGTGAGCAGGGGACCGAAGCCAACACCCTGGTCATCTGCGGAGCTGTCGTCACCCCGTCGCTCAAGGGGCGCGGGCTTGCGGGAGAGACCCTCAAAGCTTTGCGTCAGACCGCCGAGGAAGCCGGCTTGGTCCAGGTCATCGCGCCGGTCCGCCCGACGATGAAGGCCCAGTATCCGTTGACACCGATCGAGACCTTCATGAGGTGGAGCCGTGAGGACGGGATGGCCCTTGACCCGTGGATCCGTACCCATCAGCGTCTCGGTGCCGAGATCCTTTCGGCGGCTCCCGCTTCGCAGACGATGACCGGCACGGTTGCTGAGTGGGAAAACTGGACCGGAATGGCTTTCCCTGAGTCGGGCGACTACGTGATTCCAGGAGGATTGAGTCTGCTTCGGGTCGACCGATCCGCCGATCAGGGCGTGTATCGGGAGCCCAACATCTGGATGCAGCACAGCTGAACAGGGACAGCACGCGTGCCCGGACAAAGTGTCTGGTTGGTGGCCCGACGCCGCCTGTGAGGCGTCGGGCCAACCGAGATGGGCCGTCAGGTATCAGCCGGTCTTGGCGGGTTCCTCAGCCCGCGCGCGGGTGCTTGCGAGGCGGTAGGAGTCGGTGCCGGTTTCGATGATGGTGCCGTTGAAGGTGAGGCGGTCAACGGTGGCCGCGCAGAGGCGGGGGTCGGTGAAGGTCTTGGTCCAGCCATCTGGGGCTGGCACATGTTCCTTTTTGTGGATCGCCGCTGCCACCGGCCCGTATCCATCTTCTGCTGTCCTCGTTGGTCTTCATGGTGGTGCCCGGATTCTCCAGGTGCTGCCTTGATCGGTCAGGTGCGAGGAAGGTGTGCCGGTGACATCCCAGTTGAGGGTGGTGCCGTCCCATCGGAGCCGGTAACTGCCGATCCGTGGGAGTTCCAGGCCGACTGCGTTGAGGCCTTTGTCGCCTCATGGCGGGCCCGTGGGTTCAGCCCGGTGACGGTCGAGAACGACATCGGACTGCTGGAACGGACGCTCACCGCGCTGGGCCGGCCTACGTGGGACGTCACTCCCGAAGACATCGACCGCGTCGTCGGCGACCTGGCGCTTGCCGGGCTGGCCGCCTCGACCCGGCGCGAGTATGTGCAGATCTTCAAGGGCTTCCACCGGTTCCTGCATGTTCGCAAGGCCGTCGAGATGGAAGCGAGGTTCGGCGTCCGCCTGGTCTGCCCGGTCGACGAGTTCAACGCGTCCCGGCATGGCGGCGACGACTCCCCGGCCCAGCTGCCACCGCCGACCCCCGAGCGGGTTGCGGAGTTCTTCGACTTCCTCAAGGCCCGGATCGCCTCCGCCCGCAAGTACGCACCCGCCGCCCGGGACTATGCGATGTTCCGGACTCTTTATCACGCCGGCCTGCGCTCGGAAGAGGTGTCGCTCTGGACCGCCCGGACCTCCACTTCACGCGGGGACCGTTCGGAAAACTCCACGTGCGGTTCGGCAAAGGCGCCCGCACCTCCGGGCCCAGGCCACGCTGGGTCCCGATGCTGGACGGACTCGACCTCGTCCTGCACTGGTTCCTCGACGACGTCCGCGGCAAGTTCCCCGACTCACCGGTGCTGTTCGCGGACGAGTCCGGCGGCAGTCTGCACCGCGGGACGATCCGCAACCGTTTGCGCTATCTGATGGAACTCGAAGGCCGCCCGGCCACCGACCGATTCAGCCCGCACGCTCTGCGGAGGGCCTGCGCGACCCACAACTACGAGCGCGGCGTGGACCTGGTGGCAATCCAGCAACTCCTTGGACACTGGACGGTCAGCTCGACCATGAGATACGTCCGTCCCTCCGCAACGTTCATCGAGGACGCCTATCGCCGCGCGGTGACCACCACGCTCGGCGAACTCACCGCCGAGGGGGACAGCTCCGCATGAAGATCCGATGGCGTCTACGGATGGCCGCCGCTCAGCGTGAGGTCTGGACCGGCACCCAGTTGCAACGGCTTCTGGCGAACGTGCCGGGCTGCAAATTTCCTCAGCGTCGGTGTCCGCACTGTTCAGCAAAGAGCCCTCCCAGGTGAAGATGTCTACCTTGATTGCGTTGTGCACCGCGCTGGAATGCACCCCGAACGACCTCTTCGAGGTCGACATCACCCCCGTCGAACGTCCCGCAGCCCCACTGCGGCCGGTCGCCGACCTGCCGCAGGTGGCCTCCGCACGGGGCCGTTCGATGCCGCCTCTGTGACCCGAGGAAAGCGGCATCATGGGCGTCAAACAGAGCGACTGCACCGGCTGCGGAGCCCCGGTCGGCTTCATCGACCGGCACTACTGCTGCCGCTGCACTGCCCAGCAGAAGGAAGCCGCGGCCCGGGCCGCTTGTCCCCGCTGCGGCCAGCAGCGCGTACTCCAGGCGGACACCGGCCGGTGTAATACTTGCTCACGCGTATACACCGCCTGCGGACACCCGGTTCGGAGCAAGTCCTCGGCCCTCTGCCGCACCTGCTCGCGGGAATCCGAACGCGTCGCCGCCAAGTGGCCCTGCCCGCGTTGCGGTCGGCCCGGCTATCTGCGCGAGGACACCGGCTGGTGCGGGCACTGCTCGCGTCCCCGGCAGACCAAGCAGCCGCCCCGAACCTGCAAGCAATGCGGCAGAGTACGGAAGCACGCAGGTCTGGGACTGTGTTCGGCCTGCTGGCAGCGTCATCCCGACCGGCCCTTCGTCCGGGCCGAGCACCTCATCGCCGAACTCGACAATCCCCCGGACTGGCTGCAGGACTTCACCACAGATCTCGCCGCCAAGTACTCCGTCGGCCGGGCCTGCACGATGATCACTTCTCTGGGGCGGCTTCTCCGCGACGGCCAGCCCAACCTCCCCCAGTCCGTGCTCGAACGTTCCCGCCAACCAGGACGCTCGATGGGCTCCCTCGCCCGTGCCCTGGAGACTTACTTCACCAGTCACGGCCTGGCCATAGCCACCGATCAGGCCGAGCGGCTCGCGGCCGGCCGTCGACAACGCCGCATCGTCGCGGTCCCCGACCCCCTGCAACCCTCGGCGGAGGCATTCGCCGACTTCATGATCCGCACCATCGCCAGAACAGCACCAGGGCCCCGGCGTAGGTGTAGGTGGTGTTCTCCGCCCCGTCGCGAGCGAACCGGACGTACCGGAGGAACTCGTCAGCCTCAGCGATCGGCCGAAGGTCCTGGCCAAGGACAGTCCAGTAACGCTCGCCGGACGGCAGGCGCACCGCGAACACCCTCAGCTGGCGGTCACTGATCACCGCCGCATTCTGACAACGCCGCCTGGAGCACGTGGTCCAGATCGGAGAACACCACCTGTCCGGGACGGGCGAGTTGACAGAGCATGTGGACATCCGGCTCGCACGGGAAGTCCGGGTGCGCACCGACAACGATCCGGTGTCCTTCGCCAAGGGCCTGGCCCAGCTCGAACATCGCGATCGGCTGGGTCGTCACCGCCGGATCGGATGCGGGGAACCAGAACACGCTCAGGACGTTCGGCAGGTGCAGGTGATGTTGCTCCCAACTGACCTGCTCCCAGGCGGCTCCAAGGACGTATGCCGACGTCGCTTCTCAATTCCTCCCTGCACGAGTTCGACCCGGACATCGCCGCCGCGGTCGACGCCGAGCTGGACCGCCAGCAGTCCACCCTCGAGATGATCGCCTCGGAGAACTTCGCTCCGGTCGCGGTCATGGAGGCCCAGGGCTCGGTCCTGACCAACAAGTACGCCGAGGGCTACCCCGGCCGCCGCTACTACGGCGGCTGTGAGCACGTCGACGTGGTCGAGCAGATCGCCATCGACCGCATCCAGTCGCTGTTCGGCGCCGAGAACGCCAATGTGCAGCCGCACTCGGGCGCCCAGGCCAACGCGGCCGCGATGTTCGCGCTGCTGAAGCCCGGCGACACGATCATGGGTCTGAACCTCGCGCACGGCGGGCACCTGACCCACGGCATGGAGATCAACTTCTCCGACAAGCTCTACAACGTGGTCGCCTACCACGTGGACGAGCAGACCGGCCAGGTCGACATGGCCGAGGTCGAGCGCCTCGCCAAGGAGTCCAAGCCGAAGCTGATCGTGGCGGGCTGGTCGGCGTACCCGCGCCAGCTGGACTTCGCCGCCTTCCGCCGGATCGCCGACGAGGCCGGCGCGTACCTGATGGTGGACATGGCCCACTTCGCGGGCCTGGTCGCCGCGGGCCTGCACCCCTCCCCCGTGCCGCACGCGCATGTGGTCACCACGACCACGCACAAGACGCTCGGCGGCCCGCGCGGCGGTGTGATCCTGTCCACGCAGGAGCTCGCCAAGAAGATCGACTCCGCGGTCTTCCCCGGTCAGCAGGGCGGCCCGCTGGAACATGTCATCGCCGCGAAGGCCGTCTCCTTCAAGGTCGCCGCGTCCGACGACTTCAAGGAGCGCCAGCAGCGCACCCTGGTGGGCTCGCGCATTCTCGCCGAGCGCCTGGTCCAGGAGGACACCAGGGCGGCGGGCGTGAACGTGCTCACCGGCGGTACAAAGGTCCACCTGGTCCTGGTCGATCTGCGCGAGAGCGAGCTGGACGGCCAGCAGGCCGAGGACCGCCTCCACGAGGTCGGCATCACGGCAAACCGCAACGCGATCCCGAACGACCCGCGGCCTCCGATGGTCACCTCGGGTCTGCGGATCGGGCGGGTCCCAGTTGTTCACCATGACCTGGAACGGCAGGCCGGTGTGTTCGATGACCTTCTGGATGGTGCGTGCCGTCGGGTCGAACGCGAGCCCTTCGGGGGGCATGGGGACGATCACGACGTCCGCGAAGGACGGATCCAGGCCATCCACCTGGTCATCAACTGTGCGGAGTTCGCGTACGCGGACCCCGTGGCCGAGGCCTGCGCGGTCCTGCGCGAGGCGAACCGTGCTCAGTGAGCACAGGCCCGGTAGCGCGGCGATCGGGCTCACCAGAAGCCACCCACTCTCAAGTGACAGCTGCTATCGTTTAGCTATGGCTGTCAAAAATCGCTGGTTAGCGCTGATTGCTCTGACCATCAGCGTCCTCGTCATCGGATTCGACACGACGATCCTGAACGTCGCCCTCCCCACTCTGGCCGCCGACACCGGCGCCTCCGCGGGTGAGCTGCAGTGGATCATCGACGCATACGCCGTCGTCTTCGCCGCCGCGATGCTCCCCGCGGGCTTCCTCGGCGACCGCTTCGGCCGCCGCAAACTGCTGATCGCCGGGCTCGTGATCTTCCTCGGCGGCTCCATCATCGGAACGCTCGTGGACACCCCGGGCGCGCTCATCGGGGCCCGTACGATCATGGGCCTCGGCGCCGCGCTGATCATGCCGCTCACGCTGTCCATCATCCCGACCCTCTTCAAGGGCGAGGAGCAGACCAAGGCGATCGCGATCATCACCGTAGGTGTCTCGATCGGCCTGCCGCTCGGACCCCTGATCAGCGGCTGGCTGCTTGATCACTTCTGGTGGGGCTCGGTCTTCGTCATCAACATCCCGCTGGTCGCCATCGGCATCATCGCCTGCGTCCTGCTGATCCCCGAGACCAATGACCCCTCGGCCCCCAGGGTCGACATCATCAGCACGGTGATGGGCATCGTCGGTCTCGGCGCCCTCGTCTACGGCGTCATCGAAGGGCCCACCGAGGGATGGGGCGACCCGGTCATCCTCGCCTCGATGATCGGCGGTGTGCTGATGCTCGTCGGCCTCGTGCTGCGCGAGCAGCGCCAGCCCCGCCCGATGGTGGACCTGGTGCTGTTGCGGAACCCGACTTTCCGCTGGAACACGGTCTTCCTCATCCTCGGCACGTTCGTGTTCATGGGCCTGATGTTCGTGCTGCCGCAGTACCTCCAGGTCATCCAGGGCAACGACGCCTTCGGCACCGGCGTGCGCCTGATGCCGCTCATGGCCGGCATGATCGTCGTCGCCAAGATCGTGCCGCCGCTGACCATCAAGCTCGGCACCCGGCCGCTGGTGGTCGCGGGCCTGGCCATCATGTCCCTGGCGATGTTCCTCGGCAGCACCACGGACACCGACACCGGCTACGGCTTCACCGTGGTGTGGATGACCCTCACCGGCCTGGGCGTGAGCCTCGTGATGGTGCCGGCCCTGGACACCGCCCTCGCGGTACTGCCCAAGGGCAAGGAGGGCACCGGCAGCGGCCTGAACACCACCCTGCGCCAGGTCGGCGGCGCCATCGGCATCGCCCTGCTGGGCAGTGTGCTCAACGCCGTGTTCACCGACCGGGTCGACACCAGCGGGGTGCCGCCCAAGGCGGCCGAGGCCGCCGAGGAGTCCGTGGTGGCCGCACAGACGGTCGCCGCACAGCTCAAACTGCCCCAGCTGGCCGAGTCCGCCGAGTCCGCCTTCGTCCACGGCATGAGCACGGTGCTGCTGGTCTGCGGCATCGCCGGCGTCGTCGCGGCCGCCCTCGCCGCCTTCAAGCTGCCGGACAGCCGGGAGACCAAGAAGACCGAGGAGGAGGCAGAAGAGCAGCCTCTGCCCGAGGCGCTGTCCGACATGGCGGATGGTGCGCGACAATGAGTCGTATGCCCTCTGCAACGACCAGCGCACCGGTGTCGGCGATCGCAGTCGCCGACACCGGCCTCGGCCTGCGCGAACGCAAGAAACTGCGCACCCGCCAGGCGATCCGTGAGGCGGCCCGTCGGCTGATCGATGAGCGAGGGTACGACAACACCACCATCGAGCAGATCGCCGCGGAGGCCGTGGTGTCGCCGAGCACCGTCTTCCGCTACTTCCCCAGCAAGGAGCACATCGTCCTGACGGACGACTACGCCAAGTTCAGCATGGCCTTCCTGCGCGAGCGCCCTGCGGACGAGCCGCCGCTGGCCGCCCTGCGGGCGGTGGTGACCGAGATGGTGCGTAGGCTCGCCGAGGACTTCAGCGAGGAGTACCGGTGGCGGCGGGAGCTCGTGCGCCAGGTGCCCGCGATGCGGGCCCTGGTGGGCGAGGCCCAGGACAGCTGGATCGAGTCCGTGAGCGAGATGCTCGCCGAACGGGCAGGCCTGCCCGCGGCCAACCTCGAGCTCCGCGTCCTGGTCGGCGCCGTGACGGGCGCCTTCCACCAGGTGCTGTGGGGAGACCACAGCGAGGACACCGACCTGGTGGAGATGATCGAACGGGCCCTGGCGGTGCTGGAGCATCCCGACGCCGTCGGGCGCCCGGCGGACACCAGGCCGAGCAACGTGTGACGCTTCCCGGCCGTGCGTGAGAAAGGGGCCCCCGGCACTCGACACCGAGCGCCGGGGGCCCCTTTCTGCTGCGGCAGGGCCCTCAGTTCTTGACGTTGCCCTTGACGTGCCGCTCTACGAACTCGTAGGCCAGGTCGCCGAACTGCTCACCGAAGACCAGGGACCTCTCGACCGTCTTCTTGAAGTGGACGCCGCCATCCACCCGGCTCCTGGCACACGCCTTGTCGAACTCGGTCCAGGTGGAGAAGCGCACCTTGACGTCCTTGGCGGGGGCGATCCCCGGCTCCACCAGCGACTCGCCGGCCGGGAAGTCGAACGTCCAGTCCAGGTCGTCGGAGCCGAAGAAGCCCCGCGCCGCCTGCGACCCGGCGGCACACAGCGTCGTGGAGCCCGACGGGTACTCCGGGTGGTCGCCCGTCGGCAGGTAGCCCAGGGCTCTTGCAAAGTTGAATTTCTCTGACGTTTCCGCTGGTCATCGGGGGATGCCGAGGAGGTCGAGTGGGGCGGTGAAGGGTTCGTAGGACAGGTCGCGGACGGCTTCGGTCATGTTCGTGGCGCCGGTGGCACGTAGCCGGTTGAGGGTGGTGTTGCGCAGGGTGGCCATGTTCTCGGGGCCGTGGCCGGTGCGGATCTGGGAGCGGTCTTCGTCCCAGAGAGTGTCGCGCACGTAGTGGATCTTGTTTTCGATGTGCCAGTGATCCTGGTGGTTAATTCGATCAGCCAGTGAGGGTGAAATCGAGGCGTGCAAGGTGACTTGTCCGTGTTCGGTCGAGTGGGTGACCGTTCCACC
>NZ_JBSFYR010000068.1:0-42104 GCF_053599875.1 Streptomyces sp. NPDC005151
AGCTTCCTACGCCCCTGCGGCCCCCGGTCCGCGCGTATCTCGAAGTCCATTGCATCCCCTGAGCTGGGGTGTTGCAACGACCACTAGAACTCAAGATGATTCTCGGGGCCCTTCCGTAGAGCTGAAGGAGATCAACGTGGAAGACTCGCCGCCCATGCCGTGGGCATGGGTCACAGATCCGAGCACGGTGATGTGGTGCGTGACCTTCACCCGCTGCATCACACCGCACGACGTCCTTGCCCGGTACGGGGCCGACAGCCGAACCGCCCAAATCCTGACTCGACAGCAAGCCGTGCAGCTCAGCGGGAAAGAGGGATCGGTGCTACGTGCCGGGGCCCTGGACGACTGGTCGTTCTGCTTCGAGGAGTACGGGGTCATGGGCGCAATGTCCGGCCCTCTGTCGGCACTATCCCAAGGCACCGAGACCTTCAGCGTCCTACGGGGCGGGGACGGCATGAATGGCTTCGCGCGCTGGCGCGACGGTCAGTGCACCGAGCGTTTCGAGCCCGGCTACACCTACACCAGACCACCTGCACCACACCCCTGGTGGGACGCGGTGCAGGAACAGCTCGACGCAGAGGGCACGGAGCATCCCGGTCTGGTACCCGTGCTGAAAGCTGTAGCCCACCACACCGAGGCGGCGCTCGGCACCGACACCCTCAACGGCCCGCTGCTAACCCTGCTCCTCGACGACAACAGCCGAACCCCCGATCCACCACCTCGGCCGCACCCTGGACCCCTTCAGCCACCGGGACGTCTGCTGGGACCTGCCCTGCCTCCGCCGCCTGCGGCACGGCACGCCCCCAACGTCTCCACCATCCAGCACACGCACAGCCTCAAGACCGAGGAATAGCAGCATCGCCCTTGGCGAGCGCGCACGTAATGGTGCGTGGCCCAGATTATGCCAACCCCAGGTCTACGGCCGTGGCTACGCAGGATCGAGGTAGTCCGTTCCACCAGGCTGGACTGACGGAACGAGGGGCAGCCGACCATCCTCATCAGCTCCCGGCCGCAGCTGCCTCATCCTGCGGACTGCGCGGGCCGGGCACCGTGGCGGCGAGGTCCAGGTCGAGACGGCTGTTCATATCCAGTTCGAATCTTCCATACGGATTCACGTGGGTCCAGAACAGAGGCGACAGTGCCCGCCGGTCTGCCTCGGTGAGCTTGCCGGCCCACTTCGGGTCGGCCAAAACCTGCTGTACCAGCAAGGTGTTGACATGCACGAGACTGCTCTGCAAGAGGTGCAGGGCGAGCATCGAGACCTCCTGGCTCTCCTTGTCCGCCCCCGTCAGATCGCCGTCCTTGCCATAGAACAGGTCCTGGTTCGCCGAGTTCCAGTTCTCCACCACCTGCAGGCCCTCACCGATCTCCTTGCGCATGTCCGCGTCCGAGAGGTAGTCGCAGATGAACGCCGTGCGCACCGCGCGCCCCAACTCCTCGATCGCCTGGTAGGTCGGGTGCTTGGGGCCGCCCTTGGTGAACCGGCGCAAGACCTGCTCGGCCTCGGCGGTGCCCAGCCTGAGCGCGGTGGTGTACTTCACGATCTGGTCGTACTGCTGGGCGATCAGGTCCCAGTCGATTGTTCTGGTGGAGAGCACCGGGGCCAGGTGGGGCCAGTTCTTGTCCTCACCCGCCGCCGGCCGGTACAGCCGGGCCCGCCCGATGTTCTTCAGCCTGGGCATCAGCTTGAAGTCCAGCATGTGCGCGAAGGCGAACCCGACGATCGAGGCGCCGTGGGTGTCGGTGTACTGGCGGTCGACCTCCATGTCGGTGCAGTGCCGCAGCACGCCCTCGATCATCGCGGCGACCTCGGAGGCCGAACAGGACTTCAGCTGGCTGTAAATGCACACGGACTTTCGTTCCACATGCCAATAAATCATGACCCCGGGGCCCCGGTAGCGCTGGTGCCACTCCGTCATGAAGTTCGACGACCACGCGCCGAACTTGCGGCTGTCGGAGGCACACGCCGTACCCGTGCCCCACCAAATCTCATCGCGGACCGCGAAGGTGGCGTTGACCAGCTTCACCAGCGCGGCGCGCATGTTGGCCCGGTTCACGAACAGGTGCCGTACCCGGCGCAGCGTCGCTTCCGACTCGCCGTGCTTGCCCGTCACCGCGACCCTCTTGATGCCCATGTTGGTGCCCAGCCCGAAAAGGACCAGAAGCAGCCTTCTGCGAAGGACGTCCCGGGACAGGTTCTCCCTCGTTGCCACCGAGGTGAACTCGGCGATGAAGTCGGTGTCGAACTCCGCGTACTTCAAGATGTCCAGGAGGTCGATGGTGCCCCAGCGCCGTTCGATCTCAGCCTTCACCGCGACCAGGTTTTCCGGTTCCTCCTGCTTGGGCCGCGGCGAGACCTTGATCCACCCCTCGCCGTTCTTCTTCACGATCGCCACCCCGCCGGTGGTGTCCGTGGCCAGCGCGGCCTCGAACCGGTCCAGGGCTTCGCGGTGCTTGTGCTGCAGGGCCGCGATGAACTTCGCCGGGTCCTGGGGCTTTTGGATCGCGTCGTAGTGCACGTCCCGGTTGTCCTCGAAGTCCTGCGGCAGGTCGTCCTCCGGGTTGCGCCACCGGTTCGCCCCCACCACCCATATCTCCCGGCGCCGCAACGCTTCGCGCAGGCTGACCAGCGCGCACAGCTCGTACGGGATGCGCTCCACGCGGCCCTTGTCGTCCACCACCGCGGCCCGCCACTGATCGGGCACTACGCCCTCCAGCGGCACACTCTCCGCTGCGTCGAAGAACGCGCCCTCCTTGGCGATGGGCTGGTCCAGGTACCGCTGGAGCAGGTCGATCGAGTCCATCACCGGCCGGTACGCGGTGTTGTTGCACTTGAGCGTCAGCGCCTTCAGCAGCGGCTTGAGCATCCGGCGCCAGTGCGCCGAATACGCCGATCGTAGTACCGTGCGAATCCGCGCCTTGTACTTCGCCTCGTTCGCCGCCGCCTCCGCGGCCAGGGCCTTGAGCGTCTTCTCCCCGCCGACCACCGGATAGATCACCCTGCGGACCGTGCCCGAGGGCTCGGACAAAGCGGCCTCGGCGACCCGCAGCATCATCGCCTCCTTGCCCCGCACCTTCTTCAGCTCGCCCGTCAGCTCCTTGTCGACCTTCTTCTCCGCCCTGGTATTGATCTTCAGCACAAGCTGGATGAACAGCTCCACCAGCGAGTCAGTGATCTCCGTGTGCCGCACGTGGCACAGCGCAGCCAACAAGGTCAGGCGCATCGGCGGCTTCATCCGCTCCAGGTTCGCTGGGTACTCCTTCGCCGCCCGCGCCCGCCAGGCGTCCACCTGCTTCTCCGACACGTCGGCGAACAAGTCCGCGGGCAGCTCCAGCTTCCGCACCCGCTGGAGCTTGTCCACCTCCGCGAACAGGCTCTCCAGCCCCGGCGCCCCCGGGTCGGCCTTGAGCTCGGTGAAGAACGACCGCCCGCCACCGGTTGTCGCCTGGCCCCCCGACGGTTCCGTGCCCGCCTCACCGTCCGCGACCAGGTCCTCCAGCCGTGAACGCGTCGCGTGGGACAGCCGGTCCACGGTGTTGCGGCAGAACTGCGCGTCGAAATCCCTGACGGCCTTGCCCACCAGCCGGCCGACCTGACCGGGCGTCGGCGGCTCGATGTGGTCATTGCGGCAACGGGCGACGACCGCCTCCGCCAGCCGCTCGCGGGACATCTCCACCCCGCACAGTTCCGCCGTCAGCCACTCGGCCAGCTTCCCCTGGTCTTCCTCGGTGTTCGCCCGGAAACCGAAGGCGTCACGGATCTCCGTCCGGTGGCGGGTGGCTGCCCGGCCCCGCCAGTCGTACCCCGCCCACTCCTGCGCCGGCACCTTCACCTGCTGGGCCACATAAGCCACCGCAGCGGCCGGGACTTCCCCGCCGGTCTCCGGGAAGCGGGCCTCCACCTCGAAGAACTTCAGCAGCATCGCGAAGCCCAGCCTGTTCGCCCCGGACTTGTTCCGCAGCCGCTTCATATCGTCTTCGAGAAGTGTCCAGACCTCGATGAGCTCTTCCGGTTCCCAGTCCTGACGCACCCATTGCTCCTTCGCCCAGCCAGTTGGATCACCACATCGTGGCGATCCGTCAGCAGAAGCGGAACGAGCGAATCCAAACCGACGCCGGATGGTTGCTTAGCGTTACTAGTCTGGTGGCCGTAGCTATACGAGAACTGGGCCGGAACAACCCGCTTCGCGGGACGTTCCCGAAAACCGGGATCAACCCCTACAAGCCGACCCCACCGGGGTTGACGAAACAGATAGGGGCACCCCCCCCCGGGCAGCACATGGTGTACTCCGAAATGTGACCGACACCGATGTGCGCCTGTGGCGGAGGGTCCATATGGACCTCGTCCGCTATGCGGGCTGCGTGTGTCGCCCGTCCTGCTGAATCGCCTCTCCCCGCCGCGGCGTGTGCTCTGTCGCACGCCGGGCATCACGCGCGAACTCTCAGGACGGTCCCTGTGTCTGTCTCTCCCCCACCTTCTGTACGCACGCCTTCTTCCGGCCCGGACTCCGGTGCCGGTCCCACGGCTGCGGAACTGCTCGACTTCGTCCGTCGTACGGCGGCGGACCCCGGTCTGATCGCCTCGCTCCCCCTCGATCCCGAGGTGGGCCGCACCTGGATCCGGCTCGACGGCCCCGGCGGCAGCGAGGCCTGGCTGATCGGCTGGCCGCCGCGCACCGGCACCGGCTGGCACGACCACGCCGACTCGATCGGCGCCTTCACCACCGCGGCCGGCACGCTCACGGAGCGTTCGCTCGCGGCCAGGCTGCCCGCCGACGGCTGGAAAACCCTCGAAGTGGCCGAAGGCGTCGACCGGTCCCGGCAGTTGACGACCGGCCGGGGCAGGGCGTTCGGGCAGCACCATGTGCACGAGGTGCTGAACGAATCCGGCACCGAGCACGCGGTCTCGGTCCATGCGTACTATCCGCCGCTGCCGCAGATCCGGCGCTACAGCCGTACCGGTGCGCTACTCCGTCTTGAGCACATCGAACGCCCGGAGGACTGGCAGTGAGCGACGAGCGCAACAACGGTGCGGAGCGGCTGGGGATCGACGAACTGCTGGAGCGGGTCCGGGCCGGATACGACCGCATCGGTCCGCACGAGGCGATCGCCGCCGCAGCGGACGGCGCCCTGCTGGTGGACATACGCTACGCGGCGCTGCGCGAGCGGGACGGGCTGATTCCGGGGGCGCTGGTCGTCGAGCGCAACGAGCTGGAGTGGCGGCTCGACCCGCAGGGCAGCCATCGCGCGCCGGAGGCGGTCAGCCACGATCTGCGGGTGGTGGTGGTCTGCAACGAGGGGTACGCGTCGAGTATCGCGGTCGCGTCCCTGAGGCAGTTGGGGCTGCACCGGGCGACCGATCTGATCGGCGGGTTCCAGGCGTGGCGGGCGGCGGGGCTGCCGGTCGGCGCCTGACCGGTGGCGGGCCCGGCCGCGCTGCTCCCTGCGCCGTTCCGCCCGCCACCGGCCGGCGGTGTCACTGCTTGGACGTCGCCACCTCCACCGGGCTGACCTTGAGTGCCAGCCGGCCGGGCAGCGTCGAGGCGACGAGTGCCAGCAGTGCGGCTGCGCCCACCACTGTCGCGTACACCGACGGCAGGACGGTGGGCGCCGCACTGCCGGTCATGCCGATGCTGAAGGCGGTCAGCACGGCGAGGGCGATGCCGGTGCCGAGGGCGGCGGCGATCAGCAGAACCGACAGGGCTTCGATACGGAGCATCCGCAGGACCTGGCGTCGAGTGGCACCGGCCAGCCGGAGCATGGCAAACTCCCGGATCCGCTCGGACACGGACATGGCGAGGGTGTTGACGACCGCGATCGCGGTGAAGGCGAGAACCAGGCCCATGGCCAGATAGTTGACCTCTGCGTTCTGCTGCTGCCGGTCCGCCTGGAGCCGGTCGGCGGTGGCAGGGGCGAGCACGGCGATGCCGGGGAACTTCCGCAGCGCGGCGGCGAGGCGGCTGCGGTCGCTGTCTCCGGCGACCAGGACCGTGGCGGCGAGGGGGTTGTCCATGTGACGGGCGACCAGGTCGTGGGGCAGGGTCAGATCGCCGAAACCGAGGCCGCGGGTATAGACCGCGGCGACGGTGAGGGTGGTGGGTGTGCCGTCGCCGAGGTGCACTGTCAGTTCGCTGCCGGCGTGCAGCCCCAGCTGTTCGGCGGCGAGTTCACTGATCGCGGCGGTGCCGGGACGGGCTGCGAAACCGGCGAGCGAGCCGCTGGTCACCTCGGGGTCCCAGGTGTGGGCGAGACCGGCCTGGGTGACGCCCTGAGCAGTGAACTTCTCGAGGCCGACCCTGACCGTGGTCCGTACGACCTCGGTGGCGGCCGTCACACCCTGCGTCCTGCGCACGGCCTCGACGGCGGCGGACGGGACTCCGGGCCCCTGGGAGGAGAGGACCCAGGTGGCACGGGTTCCTTCGCGGGCCTGGGCGCGGGCGGCGTCACCGAGGGTCGGCTGGACGAAGAGAACCGTGCAGGTCATCGCGATGAGCAGGGTGAGCGGGGTGACGACGGCGGCCATCCGGGTGGAGTTTCCACGGATGTTCGCGGTGGCGAGAGTGCCTGCGGAACCGGTCGGCCGGAGCGGGCCCGCAAGCAGTGCCGCCGCCACCTTGACGAGAAGCGGTCCGAGTAGCGACACGGCCGTGGCCAGCACCACGACGGCCAGGAAGGTGACGGGGGTCGAGGCCGCCTCGTTGCGCAGGCTGCCGAGTACGGCGACGAGCGCTCCGCCGCCCGCGAGCAGCACCAGACCTGCGGCGATCCGGACCGCGGCCGGCCGCTCGCGCTCGACCGTGGACTCGGCCATGGCCTCGGCAGGGCGGATACGGGCGATCCTGCGGCCGGAGATCCTGGCGGCTGCCCAGGCACTAAGAAGGGTGACGGCGAGGGCGGCGAAAACCGGGAAGATGCCCGCGGTGCGTTCCAGCGACGGTGGGATCGCACCCATGTCGATGAATCGACTGTGGAGCCAGCCGGCGAGCGGCAGTCCGGCGAGCGAGCCCAGCACGCCGGCCACGGCCCCGACGACCAGCGCCTCACGCCCGAGAAGACGGCGGACCTGGCGCGGTGTGGCGGCGATGGCGCGCAACAGGGCCAGCTCACGGTGGCGCTGCTGGATGGAGAGCGCAAAGGTGCCGACGACCACGAGGATCGCGACGAGGAGTGAGGTGCCACCCATCGCACCGCCCATGGAAACGAGCTTGATCCGGGCGCCCGCGGCATCCAGGAACTCGACGGGGCCCCGGTCGTCGCCTGTGGACACCTGCGCGGTGGTGCCCCTGAGCGCCTGCTCCACCTGCTGCTTCAGCCGGTCGAGGTCCGTGCCCGGCGCGGGCACCACACCGAGGGCGGTGACCTGGCCGGGACGGGCGGAGAGGCGGGCGGCCTCGGCGCCGGAGAAGAAGAGGGAGGTCTGCTGCCGGAGGTCGCCGCGGTGGGCCGGGGCCGCGACACCGCTGATGCGGTACGGGCGGGGAGCGCCGGTGGACTGCACGGTGAGCCGGTCTCCGGGCTTCAGGCCGGTCCGCTCGGCGAGACCCCGGTCGATCACCACGTCGTCGGCGGAGACGGGGGGACGGCCTGCGGTGAGAGCGAAGGGCGTGAGGGAGGCGGAGGCCCAGGAGTGTCCGTACGAGGGCGTGGAGGATGTGGCGGGCTTGGCGACAGGCTTGCCGGCGGACTGGGCAACGGGCACGGCGAGGAAGGTGAGTTCGGGGACCACCTTGCGTACGCGGTCCACGTTCCGGATCCGGTCCGCGGTGGCTGCGGGGAGCCAGGCGCGCTCAGCGACGGGTTTCGCCTTGTGCTTGACCTTCGTCTTCCCGTTGCCCTTGTGCTTGACGGTGGTCCGGTGGACATTCTGGTCGGCGGAGACGATGAGCGGAGCCGCGGCATAGCGCTCGGTCGCGATCCGTCCGCGCAGGCCGGTCTCCAGAAGCGTGCCGCAGGCGGTGACAAGGGCAGCGGCGCACATCAGGGCCAGCAGGGCGCCGAGGAACCCGCCCTTGCGGTCTCGGATCGTCTGCAGGGCGTAGCGCAGCATCATGATGCGTCCGTCTCTCTCGTGCGGTTGTCGGCCGTAAGGGGCGGGGCCGGGAAGGCGAGCAGCCGGGTGTGGACCGTGCGGGCGCCCGGCGGAGTGTCGGCGTCGGACCGCTTGTAGCGGTTCATGAGGGCGATGTACTCCTCGAAGAACGCGTGGAGCTCGGGGAGCGTGAGCCGGATGGCGCCGCGCGAGTACGGGAACGCGTCGGCCCACTCGCCCCGTTCGCCGCTGTCGCGCTGAAGCTGCTCGAAGAGGGCGAGGTCGGCGGCGTATGCATGGCGGTTCAGCTCGTCCATGGCGAGCCGCACCTCGGGGCTCTGGCGGGACCGGGGCGGGAAGCGCCGGTCGCCGGGAACGGCCCGCCACCACCTCGTCCGACGCCCGTCCGGCTCCTCGGCCGGGATGTCCTCCACGAAGCCGTACCTGGCCAGTTCGCGCAGGTGGTAGCTGGTGGCCCCGGTGTTCAGCCCGAGAGCGCGGGCAAGGATCGCGGACGTCGCGGGGCCGTGCAGGGTGAGGTGCTGAAGGATCTGCTGCCGCCTCGGCTGCGCGAGCGCTCCGAGAGCGGCCAGTTCTGTGATGCCGGTGCCACCGGACTTCTCTGCCATGCGTCACACAGTGCTCTGTGCACAGGTACCTGGGCACTGGAGCGCGTCGGCGTCTTCGTACGGGGGTTTTCCCCCGGCAGCCGCTGTCCCGCCTCCCCTCGGAACCGCTCCGGAACCGACCCGGGACCGACCGGGATCCGACCCGACACGCACCCGAATGGCTCACCCCGGTGGAGCGCATTCACCACAAGACGGACATTCGCCTCATACAAGGGATCGATATGACGGAGATGCCACGCAGATGCCGACCACCGCCCTCACCCCCGACCAGCTCGACCGTCAGGCCGCCCGCCTCCATGACACGGAGGCCTGGCAGCAGATCGTCACGGGCTGGGACATCACCGTCCCCGAACCGGTGCGTTCCGCCTCACCCGGCTCCGTGCCGCACCCGGCGGACCGGCATCCGGCCGACTGGCGCGATCTGTTGTCCGTGCCCGTCGACCAGCTGATCGCCGACTCGGTCCGCTCCGTGCCCCCGGCCGCCCCGCGCGAGCGCCCCCTCCCCGGGCGCCTCGGCGCGATCCTCCCCGACCGGTTCCACAGCTGGCGCCGCATCGGGCAGCCCGAACTGCGGCCCTCCACCCACCTCGCCTATGCCCGGCAGATCCTGACCGAGTGGGGCTGGCAGAACACCCCGTACCGGCTGCGGAACGCCCGCGGCGCCCGGTGCGTCTGCGGCGCCCTTCTCACCGCACACCGCCTGGGCTACGGCTCCCTCGACACCGTGGACCGGGCCGGCGCCTGGATCGTCGCCGAGCTCCGCTCGCAGGGCTGGACCGACCTGATCGGCCCGTGGAACCGACACCCCGGCCGCACCGCGGCGGATGCTGTGGCCCTGCTGGACGCCACCATCCGCCGCTCCTCACATGCCGGGCAGTGACCGCCGCGCCTCCCCCGACCCGCAGCAACCCCCGGCGTGCACACCGTCACCGTGCACGCCCTCCGCGCGCAAGGCCCGCGCCGTGTACATCCGCTGCGTGCACGCCCCCTGTGTACGCAGCCCTGCACATCCCGATAGGGACGCCGTCAGAACGGCTCGTCCAGGCCTTCCGTGTCCTCGCCCTCTGCTTCGAGTGCCTGGCGCACCACGCGCAGGGCCATCCCCTCCCCGTACCCCTTGCGCGCGAGCATGCCCGCAAGGCGGCGCAGCCGCTTGTCGCGGTCCAGTCCGCGAGTGGAGCGGAGTTTGCGCGCGACGAGCTCGCGGGCCGTCTCCTCCTCCTGCTCGGAGTCGAGCTGCCCGACGGCCTCGTCGATCACCGCCGAGTCCACCCCCTTGGTGCGCAGCTCCCGGACGAGAGCGCGGCGGGCCAGCCCCCGGCCGTGGTGCCGGGACTCCACCCAGGCGTCGGCGAACGCCGCGTCGTCGATCAGCCCGACGTCCTCGAAACGCGACAGCACATCTTCGGCTGCCTCGTCCGGGATCTCCCGTTTACGCAAAGCATCCGCAAGCTGCTTGCGGGTGCGCGGAGTCCCGGTGAGCAGCCGCAGACAGATATTGCGCGCCTGCTCGACCGGGTCTCGCGGCTCCCCCTTCTCGGCCCTCGACGAGGAAGGGGAGCCGCTGTTCCTGGAGCGGGAGCGGGCACAACGGTCCGCGCCCTCGCCGACTCGCCCGCCCGAGCCGGTGCCGTAACCGGGACCGGCCTCCGGCCCGTATGCGGACTCGGACGCGGAATCGGCCGTGCGCCCGGCGGCTCCTGGGCCGGGACCGGCGCCGACAGCGCTGTCCGGCCACTCCGTACGACGCGTCACGGTCTAGCTCTTGGCCGCCGCAGCCTTGGCCGGCTTGGCCTTGCCGGCCGGAGCGGGCACCGACTTCGCGCCGTCGGCCGGAGCCGCAGCGCCGCCCGCCGCGTCCGCACCGGGCTCGACACTCAGAGCCGCGTCCGGCCTGACGCCGATGCCCAGCTTTTCGAGAATCTTCTTCTCGATCTCGTTGGCGAGGTCGGGGTTGTCCTTGAGGAAGTTACGGGCGTTCTCCTTGCCCTGGCCGAGCTGGTCGCCCTCGTACGTGTACCAGGCGCCCGCCTTGCGCACGAAGCCGTGCTCCACGCCCATGTCGATCAGACCGCCCTCGCGGCTGATGCCCTGGCCGTAGAGGATGTCGAACTCGGCCTGCTTGAACGGCGGCGCGACCTTGTTCTTGACGACCTTGACGCGGGTGCGGTTGCCGACCGCGTCGGTGCCGTCCTTCAGCGTCTCGATGCGGCGGATGTCGAGGCGCACCGATGCGTAGAACTTCAGCGCCCGGCCACCGGTCGTGGTCTCCGGGGAGCCGAACATCACACCGATCTTCTCGCGGAGCTGGTTGATGAAGATCGCGGTGGTCTTGGACTGGTTGAGCGCGCTGGTGATCTTGCGGAGCGCCTGGCTCATCAGACGGGCCTGCAGACCCACGTGCGAGTCACCCATCTCACCCTCGATCTCCGCGCGCGGCACGAGCGCCGCGACGGAGTCGATGACGATCAGGTCGAGAGCGCCCGAGCGGACCAGCATGTCCACGATCTCGAGCGCCTGCTCACCGTTGTCCGGCTGGGACAGGATCAGGTTGTCGATGTCGACGCCGAGCTTCTTCGCGTACTCGGGGTCGAGGGCGTGCTCCGCGTCGATGAAGGCCACCGAGCCGCCGAGCCGCTGCGCATTCGCCACCGCGTGCAGCGTCAGCGTCGTCTTGCCGGAGGACTCCGGCCCGTAGACCTCCACCACACGGCCGCGCGGCAGTCCTCCGACGCCGAGGGCGACGTCGAGCGCGGTCGACCCGGTGGGGATCACCTCGATGGGCTCGTTCGGCCGCTCACCGAGGCGCATCACCGCGCCCTTGCCGAATTGCCGTTCAATCTGTGCGAGTGCGGCGTCCAGCGCCTTCTCGCGGTCGGTTCCTGCCATGGGTTCCACCCGATTTGCTTGAGTCGATCGCTTCACGTCAAAGACGCTAACCCCTGCCACTGACAATGGGCCTCGACGTCCTCCCGGCCTGTGGACAACTCCACGGTCGGGCCCGGGAAAACCCGGCCGGAATCCCATGAGAATGGATGTTCGATTTCAGTGTCAAGCGCACCGCGCCGGACCGGCCCGCCCCCAGAGTAGCGCCTTAGCATCGCGCACTTTGGGAGTCAAGGAGACGTGGTGAACCTCATGCTAGATTCCGGCCATATGGTGACATCACCGGCAGAAAGAATGGCCCTGGTCGCTGGCGCCACGCGCGGTGCGGGCCGAGGCATCGCCGTTCAGCTGGGGGCGGTCGGAGCGACTGTCTATGTGACCGGGCGGACGACCGGGACCCAACGGTCGGAGATGAACCGTCCGGAGACCATCGAGCAGACCGCGGCTCTCGTGGACGAGGCGGGCGGCCACGGGATCCCTGTGCGGGTGGACCATCTCGTGCCCTCGGAGGTCTGCGCACTGGGGGCGCGCATCCGGCGGGACCACGGCTGCCTGCACGTTCTCGTGAACGACATCTGGGGAGCAGAGATCAAGTGGGGCAAATCGGTCTGGGAGTCCTCCCTGGACACCGGCCTGCACACCCTGCGCCTTGCCGTCGACACCCACGCCATCACCAGCCGCTACGCGCTTCCGCTCCTCATCACGAGTACAACGCCGCCACCTACCGGGTCTCCTTCTTCTACGACCTGGCCAAGGCGTCAGTGAACCGGATGGCGTTCGCCCTGGCACACGAACTGAAGCCGCACAGTGCGACCGCCGTGTCGCTCACGCCCGGCTGGCTGCGCTCCGAGGCCATGCTCGATGCCTACGGCGTCACCGAGGCGAACTGGCCCGACGCGATCGCCCGCGCGCCGCATTTCGCCATCTCCGAGAGTCCCGCATTCGTCGGCCGGGCCGTGGCCGCGCTCGCGCAGGACCCGGAGGTCGCACGCTGGAACGGACAGTCGTTGTCCAGCGGGCACTTGGCGCAGGTCTACGGCTTCACCGACCTCGACGGCAGCCGCCCCGACGCCTGGAGGTACGTCCCCGAGGTCCAGGACGCGGGCCGTCCGGCCGACGTGACGGGCTATCGCTGAGCCCGCCCGCGAACCGCACCCCCCACGCCCCCGCAACCCGCGCTCCCGCACCGCACGCGCGACGCAACCTGCCGGACCACGTGCCGTCCGGTTGTCGTTTCAGCCCTGCGGATCCGGGACGTTCGGCCGCTCGGCATCCGCGTCACCGTCGTTCCCCGGATCCCGGGTCGCCACGCGCCGCAGCCGTGGGAGCACCGACTCGCCGCGCCCCCACAGATGCCGGCCGTGCACCCGTGGGTCGTCCGTCACGTCGTAGCGCTTCACATAGGCACCGAGGAATGCCTGCAGCGTGGCGACGGCCGGGATCGCAATGAGCGCGCCCACGGCGCCCATCAGAGCCGTACCGGCGATGACCGAGCCGAAGGCGACCGCCGGATGGATGTCCACGGTTTTCGAGGTGAGCTTGGGCTGCAGCGCATAGTTCTCGAACTGCTGGTAGATCACGACGAATCCGAGCACCCACAGGGCGTACCAGGGGTCGACGGTGAACGCGATCAGCATCGGCAGGGCGCCCGCCAGATACGTACCGATCGTGGGAATGAACTGCGAGACGAGGCCGACCCAGACCGCGAGCGCCGGGGCGTACGGCACACCGAGGATCACCAGCAGGACGTAGTGCGCGATCCCGGAGATGAGCGCCATCAGTCCGCGCGAGTAGAGATAACCGCCGGTCTTGTCGACCGCGATCTCCCAGGCCCTCAGCACTTCGGCCTGCCGGGCGGGCGGCAGCACGGAGCACAGGGCGCGGCGCAGCCGGGGACCGTCGGCCGCGAAGTAGAACGAGAACAGGAAGATCGTCAGCAGCCGGAAGAGCCCGCCGAGCACGGTGGTCGAGACGTCGAGCACACCGGTCGCGCTGTTCTGGACGTACTTCTGCAGCCAGTCGGAGTGCAGCAGGCTGTCCTGAACCTCGACCCGGGAGAGATCGGTGTGGAAATTCTGGTTGATCCAGTTGATCACCGAGTCGAGGTACTTGGGGAACTCCTCGACCATGTCGACGATCTGGCCCGCGAGCATCGAGCCGAGCAGCACGACGAACCCGGCCCCGGCGATCAGCACCACGAGGAAGACCAGGAAGGTGGCCATACCGCGGCGCACGCCGCGCGCCGACATCCGGCTCACCGCAGGCTCTATGGCGAGCGCCAGGAAGAAGGCGATCAGAATATTGATCAACAGCCCGATGAGCTGGTCGAACGCCCAACTGCCGAGCTGGAAGCAGGCGTAGAGCGCCAGGGCGAGAACCATGGCTCGCGGCAGCCATGCGGGCATTCGGGCCGATCCGCCGCCGGAAGGCGGGGTCAATGGCGCGGCCGGCGGGGCGGGCGGGGTCAGGGGCGGCTGGGTCTGGGCTGTCTCGTCTGTCGGTACCACGGATCCAGTCTCGCCTACGGCTGTGACAGCCAGCCGCCCACCCCGGGAACAGCTGAGGTCCAGAGGTGGGCGGGCACGGCGTCAGCGTTTGTCGGCGGGAATGCCGACCGCCGTGCAGATACCGCGCCAGACGTCCTTCGCTTCCCAGCCCTCGGCCAGCGCCTGGTGCACCGTACGCCCGCCGAGCTCGGCCATCACATGGTCGCGCGCAAAGGAGTCGGCGTACCCCGCACCGAAGTGGTCCGCCATCCGTTCCCAGAAAATCGTCAACCGCATGACTTCAGTATCCCGCTCCTGAGAGTGCAGCCGGGCCGCTACGCATTGTCGAGAGCGCTTACCAGCCTACGGTCGGTCCATGGCCGGAACAGGAGCAAGCCCCCTCAAGCGTGCCGAGCAGTTCGTCTGGCTCACGGCCCGCGTCCTCAAACAGCGGCGGTTCGCCCATCACTTCCTGGGAGGGAGCGCGGACGCAGTGGAGACCGCGCTCGCCGCCTATCTCAATGAGGACGGCGGATACGGTCACGCACTCGAACCGGATCTGCGGGGACCTGTGAGCCAGCCGCTGCACACGGCCCATGCGCTCAGCGTCCTGGACTCCATCGGGCGCTGCAGCGGCCTGCGGGTGGAGCGGATCTGCCGCTTCCTGACCGATGTGTCGACCAAGGAGGGGGCGCTGCCCGCACTTCTCCCCTCGCAGCGCGGCTATCCGGCCGCGCCGTTCATCCCGATCGTCGACGACCCTCCGGCCCAGTTGCTGGCCACCGGCCCCGCCGTCGGACTGCTGCACCGCAACGCGGTGTGGCACGCCTGGCTGTTCCGGGCCACGGACTTCTGCTGGGCGGCGGTCGACGCGCTGGAGAAGTCGCATCCGTACGAGATCGAAGCCGCGGTCGCCTTCCTCGACGGCGCTCCGGACCAGGCACGGGCGGAGGCGGCGGCGGACCGCCTCGGGCGGCTGGTACGGGAAACAGCGGCTGGCCGTACTGGATCCGGAGCGGCGTGCGGAGTACCCGGTGGCGGCCGGGTACGCACCGGGCGAGCAGCATTTCCCGTACGACTACGCCCGCACCCCCGAATCGCTCGCCCGCCGCTGGTTCACCGACGAGGAGCTGGAACGCTCGCTCGACCATCTGGCGGCGGAGCAGCAGGCGGACGGCGGCTGGCCGGTGAACTGGCGGCAGTGGGCACCGGGCACCGCCCTGGAGGGCCGCCCCCTGGTGACGCTCAAGGCGCTGCTGACGCTGCGGGCCCACGGCCGCAGCCTCGACTGAGACCGGGCGGCGCGGTCGCTTCCGACGCCGTCGTCATGGGGCGGCGGACGCGCCGTCGGTCTATCCGAGCGCGCGCACCCCGGCCGTGACGACGACGGCAGCTCCCACGACCACCAGGAAGGGTGCGCGCAGCACCAGGGCGAGTGCGGCGGCAGCGAGCCCCGCACCCCGGGCGTCGAGCACCAGCTGCTGTCCGTTCCCGAAGGTCTGCTGCGCCGTGAGGGCCGCCAGGAGCGCCACCGGCAGGAGTGCGGCAAGACGCTGTACGAGCGGGCGTTCCAGTGCCCCCGCGGGGACCAGCAGTCCGAGCAGCTTGGCGAGGTAGCAGCCGGCGGCGGTGAGGGCGATCGCTATCCATACGTTCATCGGGCGTCCTCCGTCGTGGTCGCGTCCTTGGCCGGGCTGTCCGTGGCCGATGCCTTCCTGCGTCCCATCAGGAAGAGGACGGCAGGCGCGGCAAGCGCGGCAAGCAGCACGGGTACGCCCGCGGGCAGCATGGGCAGCGCCCCCAGGGCAAGCAGGACGGCGAGAGCGGCCGTGATGCGCTCCATGGTGCTCTTCAGCATCGGAGCGAGCAGGGCGAGGAAGACGGCGGGGCTTGCCGCGTCCAGCCCCCAGGTGTCGGTGTCGCCGAGCGCCTCGGCGCCCAGTGCCCCCAGCAGTGTGGTCAGGTTCCACAGCACGTACAGGGTGAGTCCGGTGACGGTGAAGCCGATCCGTGCGGCCCGCCGGGTTGGTTGCGGCAGCGTCACCGCGGTTGTCTCGTCGATGACCCAGTGGGCGGCGAGCGGTCGCACGGCGCGCGGGAGGGCGAGCAGCTGTGACAGCCGCAGACCGTAGAAGGCGTTGCGTACGCCGAGGAAGAACGCACCGGCGGCGGCGGTGTACGGGTTTCCGCCTGCGGCAAGTGCGCCCACCAGCGCGAACTGCGAGGCGCCGGTGAAGACGAGGAGGCTGAGCGCGCAGGTCTGGAGCAGGCTCAGGCCGGAGCCCGCCGAGGTGACACCGAAGGCGAAGCCGGAGAGGCCCACCGCGATACCGACGCCGAGCGCATCGCGGATGACGGCCGCGTCCTGCTTCGCCTCGCCGACGGCTGCGATGCCATCGGCGGTGACGCCGTCGGCGGTCTCGGCTGTCTCGCCGAGTCTCTCTGAGGATGCTGTCTGTTCTGGCACGTCGGGAACGCTACGCGGACGAATCAGGACCGGTCTTGTACGTTTTTGCGCGTTCGCGCTGGTACGCGCCGGGCGGAACCCCCACGATCCGGGTGAAATGACGATTGAGGTGCGGTTGATCGGTGAAGCCGACCTCTGCCGCCGCGTCCGCCGGCGCGATGCCCGCATCGAGCATCCGCCGTGCACGCCGCACCCGGGCATCGGTGAGCCAGGTGTGCGGCGGCATCCCGTACTGCTTCTTGAACGCACGCAGCAGGGCGAAGGGGCTGGTGCCGAGCTCGGCGGCCAACGTCTCCAGCGTCGGCGGCTCGGCCATGCGGCTCTCCAGCACCGCACGCGCCCGCTCCGCGTCCTGGGCGCCGGCCGACCGGGGAGCACGGGCGGGCAGCACGCTGCCGTGGCGGCTGAGCAGCCGCGCGACCATGATCCGCAGCATGCTGTCGGCGGCGAGCGCATTGCCCTCCTCGGCCGCCCGGTGCACCTCGTCGATGAGCCGGGCCGCCTCCGGGTCCAGGACGCTGGTCTCGGCGAAGCCGACCGTGCCGCGCAGCCGCGTCGTATCGGCCGCGATGTCGTTGATCACCTGCGCGGACGGGTACAGCGTGGCATACACCCAGCCCTCGGGGGCCCCGGCCCGGGCGGTGTGCGGCACCTCCGGATTGATCATGACGACGGTGCCGGGACCCGCGTGCACGGTGCCGCCGGGCAGCCCGACGTCTTCGATGCCCCGGGTGATGGTGCCGAAGACATAGCCCTCGTGGCTGTGGCGCGGGAAGGTGTGGCGGACGTACCGGGCGCGCAGAAGATCGAGGTCGGGCAGTTCCGCGTACTGCCAGTACCTCGCCCACTCCCCCGCAGCCGAAGCCGAATCCGGGGCCGGCCCCGGGACCGATGGTGCCGCCATACCCGGAATTCTCGCAGGTACCGGCCGTGGTCAGCGTCCGGTACCGGCCGTTCTCACCGTCCGGTACCGACCCTCGTCACCCTTGGGTACCGACCCTTGTCACCCTCCGGCATCAGTCCGTTGTCAGTGGTCGGGTGCACGATGGGGGACATGGCCGGCTCTGCTCTCGATGCGTTCTCCCCCGCCACCCGCAGCTGGTTCGCGGGTGCCTTCAGCGCGCCGACGTCCGCGCAGGAGGGCGCCTGGCGCGCGATCGGCGAGGGCTCGGACGTGCTGGTCGTCGCGCCCACCGGATCGGGCAAGACGCTCGCCGCGTTTCTCGCCGCGCTGGACCGGCTGGCAGCCGTTCCGCCGCCTGCCGAGGCGAAGAAGCGCTGCCGCGTGCTGTACGTGTCGCCGCTCAAGGCCCTCGCGGTCGATGTGGAGCGCAACCTCCGCTCGCCGCTGACCGGCATCCGCCAGGAATCGGTGCGCCTCGGGCTGCCCGAGCCCGATGTGCGGGTAGGCATCCGGTCGGGCGACACCCCGCCCGCCGAGCGCCGCTCCATGGCGACCCGCCCGCCGGACATCCTGATCACCACCCCCGAGTCGTTGTTCCTGATGCTGACGTCGTCGGCGCGCGAGGCCCTGTCGGGGATCGAGACGGTGATTCTGGACGAGGTGCACGCCGTCGCCGGTACGAAGCGGGGCGCCCATCTCGCTGTATCGCTGGAGCGCCTCGACGAGCTGCTGCCGCGTCCCGCGCGGCGGATCGGTCTGTCGGCGACGGTCCGTCCGGTCGACGAGGTGGCGCGGTTCCTCTCCCCGCAGCGCAAGGTGGAGATCGTCCAGCCGCCGTCCACGAAGCAGTTCGATCTGTCGGTGGTCGTGCCGGTGGAGGATCTGGGCGAGCTCGGCGGTTCTCCCGCCACGGACCCGGACCAGGGGGGCCAGGCGGACAAGCCGTCGATCTGGCCGCATGTCGAGGAGCGGATCGCCGATCTCGTCCAGGCACACCGCTCCACCATCGTCTTCGCCAACTCCCGCCGTCTCGCGGAGCGGTTGTGCAACCGGCTCAACGAGATCGCGTACGAGCGGGCCACCGGCGAGACGATGCCGGAGGCCCACTCCCCCGCCGAGATCATGGCCGAGTCCGGTGCGGCGAAGGGCGCCCCCGCGCTGCTCGCCCGCGCCCACCACGGTTCGGTCTCCAAGGAGCAGCGCGCCCAGGTCGAGGAGGACCTCAAGGCGGGCCGGCTGCCCGCCGTGGTCGCCACCTCCAGCCTGGAGCTGGGCATCGACATGGGTGCGGTCGATCTGGTGATCCAGGTGGAGTCGCCGCCGTCGGTCGCCTCCGGGCTGCAGCGGGTCGGCCGTGCCGGCCACCAGGTCGGCGCGGTCTCCACCGGAGTGGTGTTCCCGAAGTACCGGGGGGATCTGGTGCAGTCGGCGGTGGTCACCGAGCGGATGCGCACGGGCTCGATCGAGGCGCTCCGGATCCCGTCGAACCCGCTGGACGTGCTGGCCCAGCAGCTGGTCGCCATGGTTGCCCTGGACACCTGGCAGGTGGACGACCTGCTGGCCGTGACCCGCCGCGCAGCCCCCTTCGCCTCGCTCCCGGAGTCGGCGTTCACGGCCGTGCTGGACATGCTGGCGGGCCGCTATCCGTCCGATGCCTTCGCCGAGCTGCGTCCGCGCGTGGTGTGGGACCGCGTCGCCGGTACGGTCACGGGCCGCCCCGGCGCCCAGCGGCTCGCCGTCACCTCCGGCGGCACGATCCCCGACCGCGGGCTCTTCGGGGTCTTCCTCGCCGGGGCCGACCCCAAGAAGGGCGGCGGCCGGGTCGGCGAGCTGGACGAGGAGATGGTGTACGAGTCCCGGGTCGGCGATGTCTTCACCCTGGGCACCACGTCCTGGCGGATCGAGGGCATCACCCGCGACCGGGTCCTGGTGTCGCCCGCCCCGGGCGTTCCGGGACGGCTGCCGTTCTGGAAGGGCGACCAGCTGGGCCGCCCGCTGGAGCTCGGCCGCGCTCTGGGCGCGTTCCTCCGCGAGATCGGCGGGCTGTCGCCCGAGGACTCCAGGTCGCGGCTGCTCGCCGCCGGTCTCGACACCTGGGCCGCCGACAACGTCCTGTCGTACATCGACGAGCAGCGCGCCGCCTGCGGCCATGTCCCCGACGACCGGACCATCCTCGTCGAGCGCTTCCGCGACGAGCTGGGTGACTGGCGGGTCGTCGTGCACTCCCCCTTCGGCGCGCAGGTCCACGCCCCCTGGGCGCTGGCTCTGAGTGCGCGCCTCGCCGAGCGGTACGGCATGGATGCCCAGGTGATGCATGCCGACGACGGCATCGTGCTGCGGCTCCCCGACGCCGACATGATGGGCCTGGACCTCCTGGATTTCGATCCGTCCTTCGATCCGTCCGAGGATCCGGTCCGGGAACCGGCTGCCCCGTTGGCCGCGGCATACGACAGCGAACAGCCTCCGGTCGGCGCCGCGGACGTCGCCTTCGACCAGGGCGAGATCAACCAGATCGTCACCGACCAGGTCGGCGGATCGGCCCTGTTCGCCTCCCGCTTCCGCGAGTGCGCGGCGCGCGCCCTGCTGCTGCCCCGTCGCAGCCCCGGCAAGCGCACCCCGCTCTGGCAGCAGCGCCAGCGTGCCGCCCAGCTCCTCCAGGTGGCCTCCGAGTTCGGCTCCTTCCCGATCGTTCTCGAAGCGGTCCGCGAATGCCTTCAGGACGTCTTCGACGTCCCCGGGCTCGTGGAACTGATGGGCGACCTCGAAGCACGCCGCGTCCGCCTGGTCGAGGTGACCACCCAGGAGCCCTCGCCCTTCGCCCGTTCGCTCCTCTTCGGCTACGTCGCACAGTTCCTGTACGAGGGCGACTCGCCGCTGGCCGAGCGGCGGGCGGCCGCGCTCTCGCTGGACTCCCATCTCCTTGCCGAGCTTCTCGGCCAGGCGGAACTGCGCGAGCTGCTCGACGCCGAGGTGCTGGGCGAGCTGCAGCAGGAACTCCAGTGGCTCACCGAGGACCGCCGGATCAAGGACATCGAAGGCGTCGCCGATCTGCTGCGCGTCCTCGGCCCGCTCACCGAGGCCGAGTTGGCCGAGCGCGGCGCCGAGCACCCCTGGGCCGCGGAGCTGGCCTCGGCCCGCCGGGCCATCCGGGTCCGGATCGGCGGCGCCGGCCACTGGGCGGCGATCGAGGACTCAGGCCGGCTGCGGGACGCGCTGGGCACGGCCCTCCCCGTCGGCGTCCCGGAGGCGTTCACCGAGCCGGTGAAGGACCCGCTCGGCGATCTCCTTGCCCGCTACGCCCGCACGCACGGCCCGTTCACCTCCACCCAGGCGGCTGCCCGCTTCGGCCTCGGCGCCGCCGTCACGGACGGCGCGCTGCAGCGGCTCGCCGCCTCGGGCCGGATTGTGCAGGGCGAGTTCCACCCCGCCGGCATCGGCCAGGAGTGGTGTGACGCCACGGTGCTGCGCCGGCTCCGCCGCCGCTCGCTCGCCGCCCTGCGCCAGGAGCTGGAGCCGGTCCCGCCCGCAGCCCTCGCCGGCTTCCTTCCGCATTGGCAGCATCTCGGGAACAACAGCCTGCGAGGAATCGACGGACTGGCCCGCGCCATCGAGCAGTTGCAGGGCGCTCCCGTCCCCGCGTCGGCGCTGGAGAAGCTGATCCTGCCGGGACGCATCACGGAATACGCCCCGGCCCTGCTCGACGAACTCACCACCACCGGCGAGGTGATCTGGGCCGGCGCGGGTGCCCTTCCCGGCAAGGACGGCTGGCTGTCCCTCTACCTCGCCGACAGCGCACCCCTGCTCCTCCCACCCCCGCACCCTCTCGAACTCAGTGCGCTGCACGAATCCGTCCTCACCGCACTGACCGGCGGATACGGACTGTTCTTCCGGCAGATCGCCGATCAGGTGCGCGCCACCACGCACCCGGACTGCACCGATCCGCAACTCGCCGATGCCCTCTGGGACCTGACCTGGTCCGGCCGGCTGACCAACGACACGCTGGCCCCGCTGCGCTCGCTTCTCGGCTCCGGACGCACGGCGGGATCGACGGCCCACCGCGCCAGGCGCAGCGTCCCGCGCGGCCGTTACGGCTCGCTCACCGCCACGGTCCGCCCCGCATCGCGCACCGGTCCGCCCACCGTCTCGGGCCGCTGGTCCCTGCTGCCCGGAACCGAGCCCGATCCCACGCACCGCGCCCACGCTCTGGCCCGCACCCTCCTCGACCGGCACGGTGTGGTGACCCGTGGCGCGGTCCAGGCCGAAGGCGTCGAGGGCGGCTTTGCCGCGACGTATCGGATCCTTGCCGCCTTCGAGGACAACGGGCAGGCCCGCCGCGGCTATGTCGTCGAGGGTCTGGGAGCGGCCCAGTTCGCTATGGACGGCGCAGTCGACCGGCTCCGTGCGGTCTCCACCGCCCGCGACCGTACGGAACCGGGCTCGGCGCCCCGCGCCCTGGTTCTCGCGGCCGCCGACCCGGCCAATGCGTACGGCGCGGCCCTGTCCTGGCCCGAACCGCCGGACGGCGCCGGACACAGACCGGGGCGCAAGGCAGGTGCCCTGGTCGTCCTGGTCGACGGCGAACTGACGCTGTACATGGAGCGCGGCGGCAAGACGCTGCTCGCTTGGCCGACCGACCCGGAGGACCCCGCGCTCCGGGCGGCGGCCGAGGCGCTGGCCGGTGCAGCACGCGCCGGGGCACTCGGCACGGTCACGGTGGAGCGCACCAACGGCGCCTCGTCCCTGACCTCGCCGCTGGGCCGCACGCTGGAGACGGCCGGATTCCACGCCACTCCAAGAGGCCTCCGCCTGCGCGCGTGACCCCGCACCACACCTCAGCCCGCACACCGCCGCACACATCCACCGATACCCGCCCGCATCCCCACCCCGCACCACGCATCATGGAGGTATGCCCGAAGGAGATACCGTCCTGCAGACCGCCCAGCGTCTGCACACCGCGCTGGCCGGTCAGGTCCTCACCCACTCCGACCTGCGCGTCCCCCGCTTCGCCACCGCGGACCTCACGGGCCGGACCGTTCTCGACGTCACCCCGCGCGGCAAGCATCTCCTCACCCGGATCGAGGGCGGCCTCACCCTGCACAGCCATCTCGGGTTGGACGGCGCCTGGCGCCTCTACGCTCCGCGCGAGCGCTGGCGCGGCGGCCCGGGCCACCAGATCCGCGCGGTCCTCTCCACCGCCCACCTCACCGCGGTCGGCTACCGGCTCCCCGTTCTCGAACTCCTCCGCACAGCCGACGAGGAGAAGGCGGTCGGTCACCTCGGGCCCGATCTGCTGGGCCCCGGCTGGGACCCCGACACCGCCCTGCGCAACCTGCTGGCCGACCCCGCCCGCCCCCTCGGCGAAGCCCTCCTCGACCAGCGCAACCTGGCCGGTATCGGCAACATCTACAAGGCCGAGCTCTGCTTCCTCGCGCGCGCCACCCCCTGGCTCCCCGTCGGTGAGCTGCCCGCCTCCACCGCCGCCCGTCTGGTCACCACGGCCAAACAGCTCCTCGAAGCCAACCGCAACCGCATGGTCCGCACGACCACCCGAGCACAGCCCAACGGCTACGGCCCCCGTGAGCGTCTCTGGGTCTACGGCAGGACACACCACCCCTGTCTGCGCTGCGGCACCCCCATCCGCGCGGCGGAGCAGGACACCCGCCCCGCCTACTGGTGCCCCCGCTGCCAATCAGGCCCCACACCGTAGTTGACGCACCGTCAGATCCAGTCGTACGGTCCGGACATGCCTCTCACCGCGTACGACCTCACCGGCCGGTCCGCGTTCATCACCGGAGCGGCCGGCGGCAAGGAACGGTTCTGTATGCCTGCCAGGAGGTCGCCCGCAGCATGATCGCGCGCGGCGCACCCGGCTCGATGATCACCATGGCCTCGGGCGCGGTCGACGCCTCAAGTCCGGGCCGCTCGGCCGGGTGGGTGAGCCCGAGGACGTCGCCCACACGGTCCTGCATCTCGCATCCGATGCTTCGGCCTTCATGACGGGTCAGATTCTCCGTCCGAACGGCGGCGTCGCCATGCCCTGGTAGTACGCCAGGCCGTCTCGACACCGCGCACCCCGGCCACGCACCACGCGCCCGCGGCAGCACCGATCGTCTCCGCACGGGCCCTGATCGTTCCCGTGGGCCGGACGCTCGCGGCCACATGGACGGGCAGGAGGCTGAGCCCCCATCCGCCCGCCGTCACCGCGCCCTCGACCAGCCCGGCATGTTCTGGCTGAAGGACCAGCCGGAGCACGGCCCACCACCACACCCCGCCGAGAACGAGCGCGGGCACCCATCTCCGCACCATGGCTGCCTCCTCCGGCCGAACCTAGTCCGGCCCGATCGCCCAGCGGGAGGGCGCACCGGCGCAGTACCGGCGCGCATGTCCGGAGCGGACACCGTTACGCGCTCTCCGTCTGGCTCGTCCAGGCGTGTTGCCGCAGGTTCACGGCCCGAGCTGCGCATGGAACAGCACTCCGGAACCGATACCGCTCAGGCACTGCGCGATCTCGGTGACCGTGGTGTTCCTCTCCGCAGTCTCGCCCGGGACCACCGGAGCCGCATCCAGAACCTCCGGTGCGGCCGTCGAAGGGCAGCTGCTTCTACGCAGTGGATGAGCTGAAGCGGTGCTTCGGACGCAGGGCTCCTGAGGACGCAAGCTTCGTTGACCGGCGCACGCATCCGGAACGGCGCGCGAGTCCCTGACGGCAGCGTGCGCACACACCAGAGCCCCGGCCACCCCCGCGAAGGGGCCGGCCGGGGCTCTGGTTCACACCGGACCGCGCGGGTCAGGCGGCGACGACATCCACCGCTTCCGCGGGTGCCTTGATCGTCACCCTTCCCGTCGGCACACCTGCCACCGACGTCACGGAGACGGAATTGAGCATTGGGCGTACCGGCACTGGCACCGGATCGCTGGCTGCTGCCGACTCGGCCAGCTCAGCCAGCGACAGCTCATCGCTCACTTCACGCATGAGCTCGGACATCCGTACATCAAGCGCGTCGCAAATGGCGGAGAGCAGCTCGGAGGATGCCTCCTTCTGCCCCCGCTCCACCTCGGAGAGATAGCCGAGCGAGACTCGGGCGGACGAGGAGACTTCGCGCAGAGTACGGCCTTGGCGCTGGCGCTGCCGACGCAGCACGTCACCAAGCAGGCGACGGAGCAGAATCATCGGTGGCTCCCTCCTCGGACCGCGTAGCCGCATCCTTCACGCCCCACCGTACCGCCTCGCGCTGCGGCCGTGCGGGGAGCGATGTCGTGTTCACTCAGGGCTGCAAACATCAATTCCCCCCGTTCTGTTCCGTATCCTGTGCGCTCGCATTGTCGTCGAGTTCTCCGGAGAGCAGTTCGAGCAGGCTCCGTACGCTCTCTCTACGGATCGCCGCCCGGTCACCGTTCAACCGCAGCGCGGCCACTTTCTCCGCGCCGCCCGGCCCTGCCACGGCGACGTAGACCGTTCCGACCGGCTTTCCGTCCTGATCATCGGGTCCCGCGACGCCGGTGGTCGCCACTCCCCAGTCTGCACCGAGAATCCGTCGGACACCGATCGCCATCTGCCGGGCGACCTCGGGATCCACGGCTCCACGCGCTGCCAGCAGGGCCCCGTCCACGGCCAGCACATCCCGCTTCAGGGGCGTCGCGTAGGCCGTCACGGACCCGCGGAAGGAGCGCGAGGCACCGGGTACGGAAGTGAGTTCCGCCGCAACCAGGCCGCCGGTCAGCGACTCGGCGACGGCGAGGGTCTCCCCTCGCCGTACGAGCTGCTGCAGCACCCGGGCCGCGGCAGTCACCACTCGGCCTCCGCCGGGCCACGGACCTCGGACGCCTCGGCAGCCGCCGCTGCGGCCCGTTCGGCCGCCAGACCCTGGCGTCGCAGCACAACGGCCTGACGCACATAGTCGAGTCCGGTGACGACCGTGAGCACGACGGCCACCGCCATCACCCAGAAGCGCAGTGTGGCGAGCGGACCGGTCAGCGCCAGGACGTACATCCCGACGGCCGTCCCCTGTGCCAGCGTCTTCATCTTCCCGCCGCGACTGGCCGGGATCACCGCATGCCGGATCACCCAGAACCGCATCAGCGTGATGCCGATCTCGCGGAAGAGGATCACGCCGGTGACCCACCACGGCAGATCACCGAGGTACGACAGGCAGATCAGCGCGGCCCCCATGATCGCCTTGTCGGCGATCGGGTCGGCGATCTTCCCGAAGTCGGTGACCAGGTTGTACGTACGCGCCAGATGACCGTCGAAGAGGTCGGTGATCATAGCGATGGCGAACGCCGCCCAGGCGAAGGACCGCCAGGCGGGGTCGTAACCGCCGTTGTGAAGCAGCAGCACGACGAAACCCGGCACCAGCAGCAGCCGCGCCATGGTGAGGATATTGGCGATGTTCCACAGGCTGGCCTGGTTGACGGCCGCAGCGCCCAGCTTGCCGCCGCGGACCGGCTTCGCGCCGGAACCGCCTGCTGCGGATGCCGGGACTCCCGTCATCTGGCTGCCTCCGCAAGTTCGGAACACTCGGCCACCAGATCCACCCCTTCGGTGCCCACCACCTTTGCCTCGACCATACGGCCCGGCACGAGACCCTCGCGTGCGGTGAAGAGCACCTGGCCGTCCGTTTCGGGTGCCTGGTGCGCGGCACGTCCCACCGCGCGCGGCTCGTCCTCGGTGGGGTCGACGGACTCGACCAGCACCTGCAGGGACTCCCCGAGCCGCTCCTCGGCGCGCTGCGAGGTCAGCTCCTCGGCCAGCTGCGAGATGTGCGCGAGCCGCTCCGCGATGACGTCGGCGTCCAGCTTGTTGTCGTAACCGACCGCCTCGGTGCCCTCCTCGTCGGAGTAACCGAAGACGCCGATCGCGTCGAGCCGCGCGCCCGTGAGGAAGCGTTCCAGCTCGGCGAGGTCCGCCTCGGTCTCCCCGGGGAAGCCCACGATGAAGTTCGACCGCGCACCGGCCTGCGGCGCCTTGTTCCGGATGGTCTCCAGGAGCTCCAGGAAGCGGTCGGTGTCGCCGAAGCGGCGCATCGCCCGCAGCACACCGGGGGCGGAGTGCTGGAAGGAGAGGTCGAAGTACGGGGCGACCTTCGGCGTCGAGGTCAGTACGTCGATCAGACCGGGCCGCATCTCGGCGGGCTGCAGGTAGCTGACCCGGATCCGCTCGATCCCGTCGACGTCGGCGAGCTCCGGCAGCAGCGTCTCCAGCAGCCGGATGTCGCCGAGGTCCTTGCCGTACGAGGTGTTGTTCTCGGAGACCAGCATGACCTCCTTGACGCCCTGCTCGGCCAGCCAGCGGGTCTCCTGCAGCACGTCCGAGGGGCGCCGCGAGATGAAGGAACCGCGGAAGGACGGGATGGCGCAGAACGAGCAGCGGCGGTCGCAGCCGGAGGCAAGCTTCACCGAGGCGACCGGGCTGGTGCCCAGCCGGCGGCGCAGCGGGGCGCGCGGCCCGGAGACCGGAGCAACCCCGTCCGGGAGGTCCGCGGGGGCTGGGGCGGCTTCCTGCGCGTGTCCGGGCAGCGCGACGGCGGCGTCCTGCCGCTCGGCCGGGCTGATCGGCAGCAGCTTGCGCCGGTCACGCGGGGTGTGGGAGGCGTGGATGCCCCCGTTGAGGATGGTCTGGAGGCGGTCGGAGATGTCGGCGTAGTCGTCGAATCCGAGGACTCCGTCGGCTTCCGGCAGGGCTTCGGCAAGGTCTTTGCCGTAGCGCTCGGCCATGCAGCCGACTGCGACCACGGCCTGGGTCCGGCCGTGGTCCTTCAGATCGTTGGCTTCGAGGAGTGCGTCGACGGAGTCCTTCTTGGCGGCCTCGACGAACCCACAGGTGTTGACGACGGCGACATCCGCGTCGGAGGCATCCTCGACGAGCTCCCAGCCGTCCGCTGCCAAGCGGCCTGCGAGCTCCTCCGAGTCCACCTCGTTACGGGCGCAGCCAAGAGTGACAAGGGCGACGGTACGGCGTTCGGGCATGGGCTCAAGACTACTTTGTCCTGGCACTGGCCCCGCCGAGCAGGGTTCCCCTGTGACAGCGAGTAACAACGGGTCGAGCGCCCGGCTGAACGGCCGGGCGCTCGTGTCACAACGTGCTGTCGGTCAGCCGACCTCGGGGTCGCCCTTCGTGTACGTGAGCCGTTCGACCTGACCCGGCTGGAACTTGTCCTCGACCTTCTTGCCGTTGACGAAGAGCTCGATCGAACCGGCGTCTCCGAGGACGAGGTCGACGCGCTCCTTGTCCTGGAAGGTCTTGGACTGGCCCTTCTGCAGCAGACCGTCGAAGAGCATCCGCCCGTTGTGGTCCTTGGCGGAGATCCAGCTCTTGCCCTGAGTGGCGCTGAGCTTGACCGTCACCTTGTCCCGCGGGGCCGCGGCGATGGCGCTGTCGGAGGGTACGGGCTTGGGGTCGGCGGTCTTGGTGGGCTTGGGCTTGGGACTGGTCGTGTTGGGCGTCGAGCCCTCCGCGACCTGGGTGGTCGTACCGCTGTCGTCGCCACCCTTGAAGAAGGTGAAGCCGACGAAGCCGATGACGACGACGATCGCCGCGACCATGGCCGCGGTCCAGTTGGGCCGACGGGGATCGGAACGGATCCGCTCGGCTTCGAACAGCGGCGCCGCCGGTGTGGGCGCGGGTCGGCCGCCGTGCTCGCCGTCGTACTGCGAAACCAGCGGTTCCGGATCGATGCCGACGGCACGCGCCAGCGTACGGATATGGCCGCGTGCGTACACATCGCCGCCACAGCGGGTGAAGTCGTCCTCTTCGATCGCGTGCACGATGGGGATGCGCACCCGGGTGGACGAGCTGACCTCTTCGACCGTGAGACCTGCGGCGATTCGAGCCTGCTGGAGCACTCGACCGATCGAAGGCCGGTCGTCTTCGGGGGAGTTGCCGATGGACACGGGGGCGCCTTTCGAGCGTGAGCCACCTGCTGGGTGTTCAGTCTAGGGGTGGTACGAAAGGGTGGGGCAACCGGGAGAGAGGACTTTGTACGCCATCAGATTCGAACACTGTCCCATTCACCGGACCGCCCCGTGGAAGTACATTCTGCTGTCCCTCCAGTCAAATTGACGTACGACCCGACGAAACGGTTGCTCTTCCCACCCTTACGACGCGGTTTCCCCGCGGATCTGGGCCAACACCCCGTCCAGCTCGTCCGGTTTCACCATGACGTCGCGCGCCTTGGACCCCTCGCTCGGTCCGACGATGTTGCGCGACTCCATCAGGTCCATCAGTCGGCCTGCCTTGGCGAAGCCGACCCGCAGCTTGCGCTGGAGCATCGAGGTGGACCCGAACTGGGTGGAGACGACCAGTTCGGCTGCCTGGCAGAGCAGATCGAGGTCGTCGCCGATGTCCTCGTCGATCTCCTTCTTCTTGGCGGAGCCGACCACCACGTCCTCGCGGAAGACCGGCGCCATCTGATCCTTGCAGTGCTGGACGATGGCCGCGACCTCGCCCTCCGTGACGAAGGCGCCCTGCATGCGGGTGGGCTTGTTGGCACCCATCGGCAGGAACAGTCCGTCACCCTTTCCGATGAGCTTCTCGGCGCCGGGTTGATCCAGGATCACGCGGCTGTCGGCGAGCGACGAGGTCGCGAAGGCGAGCCGAGAGGGCACGTTCGCCTTGATCAGACCGGTGACGACGTCGACCGAGGGCCGCTGGGTCGCGAGCACCAGGTGGATACCGGCGGCGCGCGCCAGCTGGGTGATGCGGACGATGGCGTCCTCGACGTCACGTGGAGCGACCATCATCAGGTCGGCGAGTTCGTCGACGATCACCAGGAGATACGGGTACGGCGAGAGCTCGCGCTCGCTGCCTTCCGGCGGCTTGACCTTGCCGTTGCGCACAGCCTGGTTGAAGTCGTCGATGTGCCGGTAACCGAACGCGGCGAGGTCGTCGTACCGGAGGTCCATCTCCCGTACGACCCATTGCAGGGCCTCGGCGGCGCGCTTCGGGTTGGTGATGATCGGCGTGATCAGGTGCGGGATGCCCTCGTAAGCGGTCAGTTCGACGCGCTTGGGGTCGACCAGCACCATCCGGACGTCGTCCGGGGTCGCCCGCACCATGACCGAGGTGATCAGGCAGTTGATGCAGGACGACTTGCCGGAACCGGTCGCACCGGCCACCAGCACGTGCGGCATCTTCGCGAGGTTGGCCATCACGTAGCCGCCCTCGACGTCCTTACCGAGCGCGACCAGCATCGGGTGGTCGTCCTCGGCCGCGTCCGCGAGGCGCAGCACATCGCCGAGGTTGACCATCTCCCGATCGGTGTTGGGGATCTCGATGCCGACGGCGGACTTCCCCGGGATCGGCGAGATGATCCGGACGTCGGGGCTGGCGACGGCGTACGCGATGTTCTTGGCCAGCGCGGTGATCCGCTCGACCTTCACGGCCGGGCCGAGCTGCACCTCGTACCGCGTCACCGTCGGTCCGCGGGTGAAGCCGGTGACGGCGGCGTCGACCTTGAACTCGGTGAAGACGTTGGTCAGGGAGGCGACGATCGCGTCGTTGGCAGCACTCCGGGTCTTGCCCGGACCGCCGCGTTCCAGCAGATCGAGCGAGGGCAGCGCGTACGTGATGTCGCCGGAGAGCTGCAGCTGCTCGGCGCGGGCCGGCAGGGGCTGGGACTGCGACGGATCGGGGGCGGGCTTCGTCAGATCGGGTACACCGCCGGAGGTCGCCGCGCCCTTCCCCGCCCCGGTGCCCGGCTCCGCCTCGCGGGCGCCCGGCACCGGAGTGCCCGAGCGCTCACGGTCACGCTCGACGGAGACGCCCTGGGTCAGGTCGGCGACGATCGCCGAGGGCGGCATGCCGTTGAGCACCGCGCCGTCGAGCGCCGCGGCCGCGGCCGCGGCGACATCCACCGCGTCCATGGTGCGGTTCATCGCGGGCTGCACGGACGGCCTGCGCGGCCTGCGGCGCTTGGAGAGTGCCTCGGCCTCCGCCTGCTCGGGGGCGTACTCCTCGGGCACCTCGGAGCGGCGCACGGAGGAGCGCCGCGAGCGGGCGGGAAGCGCCTCGCGCCACTGCTCGTCGTACCGCTCGTCGTCGCTCTCGTCCTCTGCCTCAGGGTCGTACACCGGGTCGACGATCCCCAGCCTGGAGCCGAGCAGCCGCAGCCGCTGCGGGATCGCGTTCACCGGGGTCGCGGTGACGACAAGCAGGCCGAAGACAGTGAGCAGCAGGAGCAGCGGTACGGCGAGGACCTCGCCCATGGTGAAGACCAGCGGCTTGGAGGCGGCCCAGCCGATGAGTCCGCCGGCGTCCTGCATCGCCCCGGTGCCGTCCCCGCGGCCGGGCGATCCGCACGCGATGTGGACCTGCCCGAGCACGCCGATGACCAGGGCGGAGAGTCCGATGACGATACGGCCGTTGGCCTCGGGCTTCTCGGGATAGAGGATCAGCCGTACGGCGATGGCGCCAAGCAGTATGGGTACGAGCAGATCGAGCCGCCCGAAGGCGCCGGTGACGAGCATCTCGACGAGGTCGCCGACGGGACCCCGCAGATTCGACCAGGTGCCCGCGGCCACGACCAGCGCGAGACCGAGCAGCAGCAGCGCGACGCCGTCCTTGCGGTGTGCGGGATCGAGTCCCTTGGCACCGCGGCCTATACCGCGGAACATCGCGCCGACGGCGTGGGCCGCACCGAGCCAGACGGCGCGCGCCAGCCGGTACACACCCCCGGTGGGAGACGGTGCGGGCCTGGGCGCAGCCGCCTTCTTCGCCACCGCCTTCTTGGCTGGAGCCTTCTTCGCGGGTGCGGTCTTCTTCGCGGGCGCGGCTTTCTTCGCCGGGCCCCCGGTACGGCCGGGACGCTTCGCGGTGCCCGCCGTGCCCTGGGAACCCTTGCCGGACGTACGTGAGGCCATGGGGCCGAGGTTACCGGTGTTGGCCGCCGTGAACACGTGCCCCTCTTGGTTCACCCGACCGTGTCGCCCTACAGAGACCGGAAACTGACGCGCCCTCACCAGGGGCGGATCGAGCGGCCGTCCCCGAACCCGGTTCCCGGGCCGGGGGGTTCGGCGAGCGGCAGCGTTACGAGGGAAGCGCGGCCGTGCCGCTTCCGGTGCCGGGCTCCAGCGCATCGAGCGCGCGCCGCAGTCCGGTCAGTTTCCGTTCGAGATGGGCCGCGGTGGCCACCGCGGCCGCGTCCGCCGACTCGTCGTCGAGTTGCTTGGAGAGCGCCTCCGCCTGCTCCTCGACGGCCGCGAGGCGCGCCGAGAGTTCGGCCAGCAGACCGGCAGGCTCCTTCTCCCGGTCGGCGCCGGGGTGGCCGCCGCCCTCCAGCTGCAGCCGCAACAGCGCCGCCTGCTCACGCAACTGGCAGTTCTTCATGTACAGCTCGACGAAGACCGAGACCTTGGCGCGCAGCACCCAGGGATCGAACGGCTTCGAGATGTAGTCCACCGCGCCGGCCGCGTAACCCCGGAAGGTGTGATGCGGACCGTGGTTGATCGCGGTGAGGAAGATGATCGGGATGTCCCGGGTCCGCTCCCGCCGCTTGATGTGCGCGGCGGTCTCGAAACCGTCCATGCCCGGCATCTGGACGTCCAGCAGAATGACCGCGAAATCGTCCGTGAGCAGCGCTTTGAGCGCTTCCTCCCCTGACGATGCCCGTACCAGCGTCTGATCGAGCGCAGAGAGGATGGCCTCCAGCGCCAGCAGATTCTCCGGCCGGTCATCGACCAGGAGGATCTTGGCCTTCTGCACCATGGCCCGTCCTCCTCGCCCCGGAATTGCACCGGGCGCCGCCCCAGGGGACGACTCCCTTACGCCGTCCGACCTTGTGCCGGTCATGGTAGCCGCACCCCGCCCGTCACCACACCCTGTCACCGCGATGTCACTGTGCACGTACCGGAAACGCGGTGGGAGACCAGAAGGTTCCCCGTCCACCGCGTTCTCACACCCCTTCAAGCACAGTCGATCAGCAACTTATCGCGATTCGCTCCAGAGGCGATCACTCTCCGCGCATCCACTGCTCCATGACGGAGAGCAGATGATCAGCATCGGCAGGCTTGGTGACATAGTCGGAAGCACCGGAGTCGATCGCCTTCTCCCGGTCGCCCTTCATCGCCTTCGCGGTCAGCGCGATGATGGGCAGCCCGGCGAACTGCGGCATCCTGCGGATCGCCGTCGTCGTCGCGTAGCCGTCCATCTCCGGCATCATGATGTCCATCAGCACGACCGTCACATCGTCGTGCTGCTCCAGGACTTCGATGCCCTCGCGCCCGTTCTCCGCGTACAGCACCGAGAGCCCGTGCTGCTCCAGCACGCTGGTGAGCGCGAAGACGTTACGGATGTCGTCGTCGACGATGAGGACCTTCTCGCCGTTGAACCGGAAGACCCTGCGGACCTCGGGCTCCTCCTGGCCGGACTGGGTCAACGACTCCTGAGCCGGTGCAGCCGGCTCGGTGTGCCCGGCAGGCCTGGGCGGCAGCGCGGTCCGCCGCTCCGCCCCGCCGAGCGCCTTGCGACGCCGCCGGAACAGCCCCGCGGAACCGGCCGCGTCGTGCAGCGCCGTCCCCGAACCCGTCTCCGGGACCAGACCGTTCCCGGCCGCGGCACCGTGCACCTCGATGGAACCGGGGCCGATCTGCGGGTAGCCCTGCGGCGGCAGCTCGCTGAGGTGCAACGGCAGATACAGCGTGAAGGTCGAGCCGCGGCCCGGCTCGCTCGACGCATGGATCTCGCCACCGAGCAGCCGGGCGATCTCCCGGCTGATGGACAGCCCGAGCCCCGTACCGCCGTACTTGCGACTGGTCGTACCGTCCGCCTGCTTGAACGCCTCGAAGATCACCAGCATCTTGCTGGACGCGATCCCGATCCCGGTGTCGGTGACCGAGAACGCGATCAGACCGGCGTCGGCGTCGCGCAGCGAACCGGCTTCCAGGAGCTGCTCGCGGATGGCGTTCGGCACATCCGCGCCGGCAGGCCGGATCACCAGCTCGACGGCGCCGCTGTCGGTGAACTTCACCGCGTTGGAAAGGAGGTTCCGTAGTACCTGGAGGAGCCGCTGCTCGTCCGTGTGCAGCGTGGCGGGAAGCTCCGGCGACACCCGTACGGAGAAGTCGAGCCCCTTCTCGGCGGTGAGCGGCCGGAAGGTCGCCTCCACGTAGTCGACCAGCTGGACCAGTGCGATCCGGGTCGGGCTGACGTCCATCTTGCCCGCCTCGACCTTCGACAGATCGAGGATGTCGTTGATCAGCTGCAACAGGTCGGAACCTGCACCGTGGATCGTCTCGGCGAACTCCACCTGCTTCGGGGAGAGATTTCCCTCGGCGTTGTCCGCGAGCAGCTTGGCCAGGATGAGCAGTGAGTTGAGCGGCGTGCGCAGCTCGTGCGACATGTTCGCCAGGAACTCGGACTTGTAGCGCATCGAGACCGCGAGCTGCTCGGCACGCTCCTCCAGGACCTGCCGCGCCTCCTCGATCTCGGTGTTCTTCACCTCGATGTCGCGGTTCTGCTGGGCCAGCAGTTCGGCCTTCTCCTCCAGTTCGGCGTTGGACGCCTGGAGCGCCTTCTGCCGGTTCTCCAGCTCCTCCGAGCGGTCGCGCAGCTGCTCGGTCAGCTCCTGCGACTGCTCCAGGAGCTTCTCCGTCTTGGTGTTGACGCTGATCGTGTTGACGCTGGTCGCGATCATCTCGGCGAGCTGGTTGAGGAAGTCCCGCTGGATGTGGGTGAACGGCTGGAACGAGGCCAGCTCGATCACACCGAGGACCTGCCCCTCGAAGAGCACCGGCAGCACGATCACATGCGCCGGCGGTGCCTCGCCGAGGCCCGAGGAGATCTTCAGATAGCCCGGCGGCACGTTGTCCACCTGGATCGTCCGCTTCTCCTCCGCCGCCGTACCGATGAGTGTTTCGCCGGGCCGGAAGGACGTCGGCATCGAGCCTGCGGAGTAGCCGTAGCTGCCCCGCATGCGGAGTACGTACGCACCCTCCTGGTCCGCGTCCGCCACCACCGCGTCGGTGTCACCGGTCGGCATGGCCAGGAAGAACGCCCCGTGCTGCGCCGAAACGACCGGGGTCAGCTCGCTCATGATCAGCGAGGCGACGTCGTCGAGATCACGGCGTCCCTGCATCAGACCGGAGATCCGGGCGAGGTTGCCCTTGAGCCAGTCCTGCTCCTTGTTGGTGGCCGTGGTGTCGCGCAGGTTGGCGATCATCGTGTTGATGTTGTCCTGCAGGGCCTGGATCTCACCGGCCGCGTCCACATCGATCTTGAGGTTGAGATCGCCGCGGGTCACCGCGGTGGCGACGGCCGCGATGGCCCGCACCTGACGGGTCAGGTTCCCGGCCATCTCGTTCACGGACTCGGTGAGATCGCGCCAGGTTCCGTCGACGTCCCGGACCCGCGCCTGACCGCCCAGCTGGCCCTCGGTACCCACCTCACGGGCCACCCGGGTCACCTGATCGGCAAAGGACGACAACTGGTCGACCATCGTGTTGATGGTGTTCTTCAGCTCCTGGATCTCACCGCGCGCGTCGATGTCGATCTTCTTGGTGAGATCGCCCTTGGCGATGGCGGTGGTGACCGTGGCGATCTGGCGCACCTGACCGGTCAGGTTGGACGCCATCGAGTTCACCGACTCGGTGAGGTCCTTCCACGTACCGGAGACGCCCGGCACCCGCGCCTGACCGCCCAGCTCGCCCTCGGTACCCACCTCACGGGCGACTCGCGTCACCTCGTCGGCGAACGAGGACAGCGTCGTCACCATCGTGTTGACGGTGTCGGCGAGCTCGGCGACCTCGCCACGCGCCTCGACGGTGACCTTCTTGGTCAGATCGCCGTTGGCGACTGCGGACGAGACCCGGGAGATGTTCCGCACCTGGCTGGTCAGGTTGTTGGCCATCAGGTTGACGTTGTCGCTGAGGTCCTTCCAGATGCCGGTCGCGCCGCGCACCCGCGCCTGACCGCCCAGGATGCCCTCGGTACCCACCTCACGGGCGACCCGCGTCACCTCGTCGGCGAAGTTGAGCAGCTGGTCGACCATCGTGTTGACGGTCGTCACCAGTTCGAGGATCTCGCCCTTGGCGTCGACGGTGATCTTCTTGGAGAGATCGCCCTTGGCGACCGCGGTGGTGACCTCGGCGATGTTGCGGACCTGCAAGGTCAGGTTGTTCGCCATGCCGTTGACGGACTGGGTGAGGTCCTTCCACGTACCGGACACACCCTGCACCTCGGCCTGGCCGCCCAGGATGCCTTCCGTACCCACCTCACGGGCGACCCGCGTCACCTGTTCGGCGAAGTTCGAGAGTTGGTCCACCATCGTATTGAGGGTGTTCTTCAGCTCCAGGATCTCGCCGCGCGCGTCGACGTCGATCTTCTGCGACAGGTCACCGCGCGCCACCGCGGTGGCGACCTGCGCGATGTTACGGACCTGAGCGGTGAGGTTCCCCGCCATGCCGTTCACCGAGTCGGTCAGATCGCGCCACACCCCGGCCACGCCGGGGACCTGCGCCTGGCCGCCGAGCCGACCGTCGGTGCCCACCTCGCGGGCCACCCGGGTCACCTGGTCGGCGAAGGCGGAGAGCTGGTCCACCATCGTGTTGATGGTGTTCTTCAGTTCGAGGATCTCGCCGCGGGCGTCCACGTCGATCTTCTGCGACAGATCGCCCCGGGCCACCGCCGTGGTCACCTGGGCGATCTGACGCACCTGGGAGGTCAGGTTCCCGGCCATGAAGTTGACGGAGTCGGTGAGCTCCTTCCAGGTACCGGAGACGCCGTCGACCCGCGCCTGACCGCCGAGGCGGCCCTCCGTGCCCACGTCCCGCGCCATCCGGGTCACCTGGTCGGCGAAGGACGACAACTGCGCCACCATCGTGTTGACGGTGTTCTTCAGCTCCAGCATCTCGCCGGCCACATCCACGGTGACCTTCTGCGACAGATCACCGTTCGCGACCGCGGTCGTCACCTGCGCGATGTCCCGCACCTGCCCCGTCAGGTTCCGGAACGCCGTGTTCACCGAGTCGGTGAGGTCCTTCCACGTACCCGCCGCACCCGGCACCTCGGCCTGACCGCCCAGCCGGCCCTCGACACCGACCTCCCGGGCGACCCGGGTCACTTCCGAACCGAAGGACTGGAGCTGGTCCACCATCGTGTTGACGGTGTTCTTCAGCTCCAGCATCTCGCCGGCCACATCCACGGTGACCTTCTGTGTCATGTCCCCGCTGGCCACCGCCGTGGTCACCTGCGCGATGTCCCGCACCTGTGTCGTCAGGTTCCGGAAGACCGTGTTCACCGAGTCGGTGAGGTCCTTCCACGTACCCGCCGCACCCGGCACCTGCGCCTGACCGCCGAGCAGCCCCTCGCCACCGACCTCGCTGGCCACCCGCGTCACTTCGTCCGCGAAGGTCCGGAGCGTCTCGGTCATCTGGTTGATCGTCTCAGCGAGCTGCGCCACCTCGCCGCGGGCGCTCACGGTGACCTTCTGCGACAGGTCGCCACTGGCGACCGCCGTCGTCACCTCCGCGATCCCGCGCACCTGCGAGGTGAGGTTCCCGGCCATCGTGTTGACGGAGTCGGTGAGGTCCTTCCACACCCCGGCCACACCTGGCACCGTCGCCTGCCCGCCGAGCTCACCCTCCGTGCCCACCTCACGGGCGACCCGGGTCACCTCGGAGGAGAACGACGACAGCTGGTCGACCATCGTGTTGACGGTGTTCTTCAGCTGCAGCATCTCGCCGGCCACGTGGACAGTGACCTTCCGCGACAGATCGCCCTTGGCGACCGCCGTCGTCACCAGGGCGATGTCCCGCACCTGCGCGGTCAGCCGGTACGCCATCGTGTTGACGGAGTCCGTGAGGTCCTTCCAGGAACCGGACATTCCGCGCACCTGGGCCTGTCCGCCCAGCTTGCCCTCGGTACCCACCTCGACCGCGACCCGCGTCACCTGCTCGGTGAATGCCGACAGCTGGTCGACCAGGTTGTTGACCGTACGGGCCACCTTGAGGAACTCGCCGCGCAGCGGCCGCACGGTCTCGTCGGCCGTGTGCGACCGGAGCTCCATCCGCTGTTCCAGATCACCGTCGGCCACCGCCGACAGCACCCGCCCGACCTCCGAGACCGGTCGCGCCAGGTCGTCGACCAGCTCGTTCGAGGCATCGATGGCCGCGGCCCAGGAGCCCTCGCAGGCCCCTGTCTCCAGGCGCTCGGTGAGCTTCCCCTCACGCCCGACCACGCGACGTACCCGGGCCAGCTCGCCGGTGAGGTGGAGATTGCGGTCGGCGACCTCGTTGAAGACCGCCGAGATCTCCGCCATCGGCCCCTCGCCCGAGACGGTCAGACGCCTGCGGAAATTCCCGTCGCGCATCGCCACCAGGCCGGCCAGCAGTCTGTTGAGCGCCGCGGCGTCCACTTCGATGGTTCCATTGCGCTGTTTCTTCACGGACTGTCCGCCTTTTGTGCGCGTTCCTGATCCCCGCGCCGCCACGCCAGACTCCACCGTGTCCCTCCCACAGGGGTTGACCGTATCGCTCGGGCCTTACCTGGGATCTTGCCCAGTTCCACATTGGCTCACCGCCGCAGTCCACCGTCGACGGGTGACCATGCGGACGTCAAATCGTTGAAAGCTACCAGGCCGGAACTGATCGAGGTGGAACCTCCAACGGTTGTCCCGCATCCCTCCGTTGGGAAGACCACACTTGTCCGACCGGACACCGTTTCCTGGTCGCGCTTGCCCGAAGTCGGCCCTCGTGTACCCGACACCGAGAGCAAGCGTCTAGCCTGGCAGGCGAATCGAAGCGGCGAGAAACGGGCACAGGACTCGGGGAAGCGACGAGACACCATATGGGGAGTGCTGTGATCACCGCGCGCGCGGCTGCCACCTTCGACCCGGTCGGGCGCTCCGTCGCGACCGCCCGCGCCTTTGTCCGTGACACCCTGCAGGGGTGGGGGTACACCGACATCGTCGACGACGCGGTCGTGCTCACCAGCGAGCTCGTGACCAATGCTGTGGTGCATGCAGGCACCGCCGCCGACGTACTGTGCCTGCGTACGGAGCACGGCGTCCGGGTCGAGGTCTCCGACCACTACCCGGAGCGGGAGATCCCGCTCCAGAGCACCGGACTCGACTTCGGCAGCCCCGATCGTGAGGGCGGCCGCGGTCTGCTGCTCTGCGCGGCACTTGCTTCCCGGTGGGGCGTCGAGTACACCCCGGCGCACAAACAGGTCTGGTTCCAGCTCGATCTTCCCGAGCGCCCGGTGGGCATCCGTTCCGCGGGCCCGTTGCTCCCCATCGATCTCCTCCCGGTCGCGGACGAGCGCGTCCGGGTCGCCGTCGTACAGATCGACCACTCCGGTTCCATCGCCGGGTGGAACGACGACGCCGCGTTCCTCTTCGGCCACACCTCGGAACAGGTCACCGGCAAACAGCTCACCGACTTCACCGCCTGGCCGCAGACCCCCGGCACCAGCACCGGAACCGCCGACGCGCTCCAGCTCTCCCGCTGGGAAGGCAGTTACGGCATCCGGGGCGCCGACGGCCGCACCATCCCCGTGTACGCCTCCCACCTCAGAGTCCGCGACACCCGGGGCGAACCGTCCACGGTCTGTCTTCTGGTCCGCGACCACGAACGTGCCGTGCTCCAGTCACCGGTGCGCGCCCCGGTCACCGACGCGGGCTCCGAGAGCCGAACGACGGACCCCTTCGAGGTGTTCATCGGCTCCCCCGCTCCCGACGACCTCGACGGGCTGCTCCAGCGCACCGTCGAACGGGCCCGCGACATGCTCGACGCGGATTCGGCCTTCCTGCTGCTGGCCACCGATGACGAGACCGAGCTGGAGGTCCGGGCCACGACCGGCCTCCCGTCCGCCCGTCAGCGCTTCGCCCGCGTCCCCGTGGAAGCAGGCACGGGTCGGTACGGCTCCGCCCGGATGCCGGCCGTGCACGAAGACCTCACGGTCGTCCCCGGCGCCGTGCCGCTGCTCAGCGACACCGGTATGCGCTCTGTCGTGACCGTCCCGCTGAAGGTCGAAGGACGCCTCACGGGGTCGCTGGGCGTCGCGACGGAATCGCCCGGCCGGTACACCAACGAGGAGGCCCTGCGCCTCCAGTTCGCCGCGGACCGTATCGCGCTCGCCGTCGAATCGGCCCGCCTCGGCGAACTGGAACGGCTCCGCCGCGGTTCGCTGTCCTTCCTCGTCGAGGCGTCCGACCTCCTCGCCGGCACCCTCGACCGGGACCAGACCCTTGCCCTGATGGCCCAGATGACGGTCCCCACCCTGGCCACCTGGTGCGCCGTCTACACGATCGCCGACCAGTCCTCGGAGCCGTACCTCTCGTACGTCCTCCACGAGGACGAAGAACTCATCGACGGCCTCAAGGCCCTGCTCTCCAAGATCTCCCCGCCGGACCCCGTACCGACCCCTGGCGCCCGCGTCTGGGCCGCCCCCTCCGAGGCGGCCCACGAGGCCGCCCTGCGCGCCTCCATGCGCAGTCTCGGCCGCGACCAGCCAGACGGTCTCGGCTCCGGCATCCGTACGACCCTGGCCACCGCGGCTGCGGTGGGAGGCGAGACAGTGGTCCTCCCTCTCGTCGCCCGCAACCGCGTCATCGGCATGCTCACGCTCGGCAAGCCGTCCGACGACCACTTCCGTCAAGAGATCCTGGAACTCGCCGAGGACCTGTCCCGCCGCGCCGCGCTCGCCCTCGACAACGCCCGCCTCTACTCGGAACGCATGGCGATCAGCCAGTCCCTCCAGCGCAGCCTGCTGCCCCCGGGCCTGCCCGACGTCCCCAATGTCGAGATCGAGGTCATCTACCGGGCGGCGGGCGAGGGCAACGAGGTCGGTGGCGACTTCTACGACGTCTTCCCGATCCGCGACGGCGCCTACGGTTTCGCCATCGGTGACGTCTGCGGCACGGGCCCGGAGGCCGCAGCCGTCACAGGGCTGGCGCGCCACGCCCTGCGCCTGCTCGCCCGCGAGGGCTTCGGCGGTCCCGCCGTCCTGGAGCGCCTCAACGCGGCGATCCTCGACGAGGGCTCCCGCAGTCGTTTCCTCACCCTGCTCTACGGGGAGTTGTGGCCCCAGGAGGACGGCAGCGCCCTGCTGAAGGTGGTGTGCGCCGGGCATCCCCTTCCCCTGCGCCTGCGCCAGGACGGCACGGTCGAGGCCGCGGCCGAACCGCAGCCGCTGCTGGGCGTCATCGAGGACCTCGAACTGTACGAACAGACTGTCACCCTCGACCCGGGCGACGTCCTGCTGTGCGTGACGGACGGCGTCACGGAACGCCGCGAAGGCACTCGCATGCTCGGCGACGACGGTCTGGCCGATGTGCTCACAGGATGTACGGGCCTGACGGCCGGGGCGGTGGCGGGCCGTGTCCTGCGGGCGGTGGAGCGCTTCGCCGCCGACCCCGCCTCCGACGACATGGCCATCCTGGCCATGCGTGTCCCTGAACCGCCCGCCGTCTGACTGCGCTTCATCGGTGAGTCGTCTCTGACAGACTCCGGATCATGACTTCAGAGACGATCGCCGCGGATACCGCGGGCACGTGGCAGCTCGGCGACCTGACCGTCAACCGTCTCGGCCTCGGCGCAATGCGCCTGACCGGGAGCGCCGCCTTCGACCTCGGTACGCCGAGCAACCGTGAGCAGTCGATCGGAGTGCTCCGGCGCGCGATCGAGCTCGGTGTGAACCACATCGACACCGCAGCGTTCTATTTCTCGTCGCTGCGCTCGGCCAACGAGCTGATCAACCGGGCACTCGCGCCGTATCCCAAGGACCTGGTCATCACCACCAAGGTCGGCCCGGTCCGGGACCCGTCGGGCGCATGGCAGCCCCACGCCCGGCCGGAGGAGCTGCGCGGCCAGGTGGAGGAGAACCTGCGCCAACTGGGCCGCGACCACCTCGATGTGGTCAACCTCCGTCTCATGGGCCAGGATTCGGTCTCCGAGCACTTCGGCGCCCTGGCCGAGCTTCGCGAGGCCGGCCTCATCCGCCACCTCGGCATCTCCAACATCAACAGCGAACACCTCGCCGAGGCACAGTCTGTGGCCCCGGTGGTCTGCGTACAGAACCGCTACGGCCTCCAGTCCAGGTCCACGGATGCCGACGCCATCCTGCGGCTCTGCGGGGAGCACGGCATCGCGTTCGTGCCCTTCTTCGCCATCGCAGGCGAAGGCCGCGAGCAGGGGGCCAGTGCCGCCGACTGGAGCGGCGACGAGGTGTTGCGCACCATCGCCCGCGCGCACAGCGCGACGGTCGCACAGGTCCGCCTGGCCTGGACCCTGCAACAGGGCCCGCACGTACTGGCCATCCCTGGGACCGGCAATCCGGACCACCTCGTGGAGAACGTGACCGCGGCCGCGCTGCGCCTTCCAGCAGACGAACTGGCTCGCCTCGACTCGCTCCATGGGTAAAGCGAAAGGCCCCCACCATTGGCGGGGGCCTTTCGCTTTTACTGAGCCCCAATACGGAATCGAACCGTAGACCTTCTCCTTACCATGGAGACGCTCTACCGACTGAGCTATTGGGGCCTGCTGCCCTGCGGCAACGAGATAGAGCATACCCCGAATTCGGGGAAATGCATAACCACGCGCGAGGACGTCCGAAAGACCAGCCACGCGAAGCAGCAGGCCCCACAGGGACGCGACGACGGCCGGCCCCTTGAACGCAGAAAAGCCCCGCACCAGAGGTGCGGGGCTTTCCCGGAATAATTGTTCGGCGGCGTCCTACTCTCCCACAGGGTCCCCCCTGCAGTACCATCGGCGC
>NZ_JBSFYR010000069.1:0-41570 GCF_053599875.1 Streptomyces sp. NPDC005151
CGCTCGACGCAGACTCCAACCCGGACGACATGACCACAGATCCTGCCGCACCCACCCACTACCTGTCACATCATCAGACGCGAAGCCCGCCACCGACCTACTGAATGCTTACTCATCGCCGTCGACGACCACGACAAGGCACTTGCCTTCTACCGGGACGTTCTCGGCCTGGAGGTGCGCAACGACGTCGGGTTCGAGGGGATGCGCTGGGTGACCGTCGGCGCGCCGTCGCAGCCGGACGTGGAGATCGTCCTCGAGCCGCCGCTCGCGGACCCGAACGCCTCGCCCGCCGACAAGGAGGCCATGGCGGAGCTGCTGGCGAAGGGCCTGCTGCGCGGTGTCATCTTCAGGACCGACGACTGCGACGCCACCTTCGAGCGCATCCGCGCCGGGGGTGGCCAGGTGCTGCAGGAGCCGATCGACCAGCCGTACGGCGTCCGCGACTGCGCCTTCCGCGACCCCTCCGGCAACATGCTGCGCTTCAGCCAGCCTCGCAGGAAGTGAGCTCCGGTCCCGCGAACCGAGGCGCTACCCTGCAGGCGAACCCCGCGCCGCATCCAGGCTTACGGCCTCCCCCACGATAGGCAGATGCCCGAACGCAAGGCGATGCGCGACGGCCGCTGGTTGGTCTGACGCCTCGGCCGGGCGCGCCACGTGGCCTGGGCCCAGAGGTGCCACGGGCCGAAGCGGCGTGGATGCCTTGGTTCTTGCGCCGAGCGCGACCCCGGCCGACACCTCCGATCTGGTAGACAGCGGACCGTTGCCGCAACCGCGCCGACGGAGGAGAAACCAGGGGTACTCCTCGAAGCTGGTCAGATCGAGCCAGGCGACGCCGACGGAGACCGCGAAGGCGGCCCCACCCAACAGATGGAGACACGAGTGCGACACGAGGTCGCCGCAACAAGTAGGTCAGAGAAGGAGTCAGGTATGACCTCCGGCTAGTGATCAGGGCCGGTCCCCATCCCCGGGTGCGTCGCTGGCAACGGCGGGGTTCTGAGCACGGGGATTCACGCCCAAGGGCTCGCGGGCCATCGTGAGCCACAGGCAAGGGGAAGGCCGGAAGGAAGAACGAAAGTGAACCCCTGTATTTACGCATCGTCATCCATACGTCGCGTCATGGCTCGCAATCGGCGGCGGAAAGTCCCGCGTTGAGAGGCGCGAAGCGGGCATCGGGAATTGGTGGCCCGGTGTTGGATCACCGCTGACCTCGGTGTAAAGGGGGCTTCCTAACCGGCCGCATCTTGTTGCGGTGGAACGTGGAAACCCCGTAAGGGTCCGGCTTAAGCCGGTAAGCCGGAGGCAACGAAGGCCCAACTCTCTTGCGGGACAGGATGTTTCGAGAAGCGAATGCTGCCAGGCGAAAGTCGAGAGGAAACGGGTGGATCGCGGAGACTCCTCCGCCTCCCATAACTCGGCAGATACCGGCGCGTGCCGGGCCCAAAAGGGAGCTGACGCGGAACAGGTAGGCCGAAGAAGTGGAACTGCTGGAAGCATTAACCGGGGCGCAAGTTAGATACTGGGGGTGGAATGGAAACGCTGGAAAATGACGGAGTGGCCGTTCGCGAACCAGGGAACGGAACCTCGGACGAGTTCGAACGGTACTGGGCCGGGATCGACTGGCCTGAAACCGAACGGAACGTCATGCGTCTGCGACAGAGGATCTTCAAGGCGTCTCAGGAGGGGGACCTCAAGCAGGTCAGGAACCTCCAGAAGCTCATGCTGCGTTCGCACTCAAACACGCTGTGCAGCGTGCGTAGAGTGACCCAACGCAGCACGGGGAAAGCGACGGCCGGCGTTGACGGCGAGAGGGCTCTGACCCACCGGGGTAGAGCAAAACTGGTCACGGAGATATCTTCCGAGTCCGGGCTCAAGGTCAATCCGGTCAGACGTGTGTACATCCCGAAGGCGAATGGGAAGGAACGGCCGCTCGGTATCCCCACGATCAGGGACCGAGTCCACCAGGCCAGGGCGAAGAACGCACTGGAGCCTGAGTGGGAGGCCCGTTTCGAGGCGCGGAGCTACGGCTTCCGCCCGGGACGGAGTTGCCACGATGCCATCGGCATGATCTTTAGCGTCTCCTCGCAGAAGCGTGCAAGGAGGTTATGGGTCCTCGATGCGGATCTGTCAGCGGCTTTCGACCGGATCGACCATCGACACCTGATGAGGGCGATCGGGGGGTTCCCCGGCAGGGGGATGGTCCTGCGATGGCTCAAGGCGGGGGTCATGGAGGGTGGAAGGTTCGCCCCGACGGAGGAAGGTACTCCGCAGGGGGGAGTCATCAGCCCGCTCCTCCTCAATATCGCCCTCCACGGGATGGAAGAGGCGGCAGGAGCCGTAGAGAACCGGAACACCGTAGTGGGCCGTACGGCTCCAGTCCTGGTGAGGTACGCCGATGACTTCGTCGCGCTCTGCGTGACGAAGCAGGAGGCGGAAGACGTTAAGTCGCGGCTGGAGGAATGGTTCAGGCCCAGGGGGCTGGCCTTCAACGAGGAGAAGACCAATGTGGTCCACCTCGAAGGAGGCTTCGACTTCCTCGGTTTCAACCTTCGCCGGTACAGCGACAAGATGATCATTAAGCCGAGTCGGGATGCCGTGAGACGACGGCAACGCGAGATCAAGGAGCTCGTCCGAAGGATGGCAGGTGCTCCGGTGAGAGTTCTCATACATCGGCTGAACCCAATCATCCGAGGATGGTCGACTTACTATCGCGGCGTCGTCTCCAAGGAGACATTCGGGAAGCTCGACGACTACATGTGGAAATTGCTGTGGCGTTGGGCCGTGGGAAGGCACCGCAACAAGAGCGGCAGATGGATTGCCGCCCGATACTGGGGGACCTTCCTCCCGGGCAGTCGGAATCGGTGGATATTCGGCGACCGGGACACCGGGGCCAGACTTCACCGGTTCACCGAGACCAAGATCGTCAGACACGTGATCGTCAAGGGCCGGGCGTCAAAAGACGATCCGACCCTGACCACGTATTGGGCCGACAGGCGACGAAGTCGCCCGCACCCGCAGGCGGACGGCAAGAATCGCGTCCTCTTGGCGGTGCGACAGAAGGGCCTGTGCCCACGCTGCGGTCACGACTTGGTTGACGGTGACAGCTACGAACCCCAGAACGCCCACGAGTGGGTGCGGTGGTTCACGGCATCGACGCGAGGGACACATGTCCACCACGTCATTCACCGGAGCCAAGGCGGCTCGGACGACAAGAAGAACCTTGAACTCATCCACGCGGAATGTCACCGGAGGCACCACGCCGCTGGAGGCCGCAAAACCCAGAGACTGGAGCAACAGCCATGACTGAGCACGCCGATGGCCCGCTTGAGCCGGATGCGCCGAGAGGCGCACGTCCGGTTCTGAGGGGGGACCGGTCCGGGCAACCGGCCGGTCCTACCCGACTAAGCATGGCCAAGAGGACGGACACGCGGTCGACTGCGCTGCACGGTGCGGACAGCCACGATCTGATCCGCGTGCACGGCGCGCGCGAGAACAACCTCAAGGACGTCAGCATCGAGATCCCGAAGCGCCGGTTGACGGTGTTCACCGGCGTCTCCGGCTCGGGCAAGAGTTCTCTGGTGTTCGACACGATCGCCGCGGAGTCGCAGCGGCTGATCAACGAGACATACAGCGCGTTCGTGCAGGGCTTCATGCCGACGCTGGCGCGGCCCGAAGTCGACGTACTCGAAGGGCTGACGACCGCGATCATCGTCGACCAGCAGCGGATGAGTGCCGACCCCCGCTCCACGGTCGGCACCGCCACCGACGCCAACGCGATGCTGCGCATCCTCTTCAGCCGACTCGGCAAACCGCACATCGGCCCACCCAGCGCGTACGCCTTCAACGTCCCCTCGGTCCGGGCGAGCGGTGCGATCACCGTCGAGCGCGGTGCCAAGACGGCGGTGAAAGCGACCTTCACCCGCACCGGCGGCATGTGCACGCGCTGCGAAGGCCGGGGCACGGTCTCCGACATCGACCTCACCCAGCTCTACGACGACTCCAAGTCGATCGCCGAGGGCGCGTTCACCATCCCCGGCTGGAAGTCGGACAGCTTCTGGACCGTGCGGGTCTATGCCGAGTCGGGCCTCCTCGACCCGAACAAGCCGATCTGCAAGTACACCAAGAAGGAGCTGCAGGACTTCCTCTACCGGGAGCCGACCAAGGTGAAGGTCGAGGGCGTGAACCTCACCTACGAGGGGCTGATCCCCAAGATCCAGAAGTCGTTCCTGTCCAAGGACAAGGAGGCTCTGCAGCCGCACATCCGGGCGTTCGTGGAGCGCGCGGTCACTTTCACCACCTGTCCCGAGTGCGACGGCACCCGGCTCAGCGAGGGGGCCCGGTCGTCGAAGATCAAGCGGATCAACATCGCCGATGCCTGCGCGATGCAGATCAGCGACCTGGCCGAATGGGTCAGCGACCTCGACGAGCCGTCGGTGGCGCCGCTGCTCGCCGCGCTGCGGCACACTCTCGACTCGTTCGTGGAGATCGGCCTCGGCTACCTCTCGCTCGACCGGCCGTCGGGCACGCTGTCGGGCGGCGAGGCGCAGCGCGTCAAGATGATCCGCCACCTCGGCTCCTCGCTCACCGACGTCACCTACGTCTTCGACGAGCCCACCATTGGCCTGCACCCCCATGACATCCAGCGGATGAACGGCCTGCTGCTGCGGCTGCGGGACAAGGGCAACACGGTGCTCGTCGTGGAGCACAAGCCGGAGACGATCGCGATCGCCGACCACGTCGTCGACCTCGGCCCCGGCGCCGGTACTGGGGGCGGCACCGTCTGTTTCGAGGGCACCGTCGAGGGGCTGCGGGCCGGCGACACCATCACCGGCCGCCATCTCGACGACCGGGCCGCCCTCAAGGACACGGTGCGGACGCCCACCGGCACGCTGGAGATCCGCGGCGCGACAGCGCACAACCTGCGCGACGTCGACGTCGACATCCCGCTCGGGGTGCTCGCCGTCGTCACCGGCGTCGCCGGTTCCGGAAAGAGCTCGCTCGTGCACGGGTCGATCCCCGCCGGCGCGGGTGTGGTGTCGATCGACCAAAGGGCGATCCGCGGCTCGCGACGGAGCAACCCGGCGACGTACACCGGACTGCTCGACCCGATCCGCAAGGCGTTCGCGAAGGCCAACGGCGTGAAGCCGGCGCTGTTCAGCGCCAACTCCGAGGGCGCCTGCCCCAACTGCAACGGCGCCGGCGTCATCTACACCGACCTGGCGATGATGGCCGGCGTCGCCACCACCTGCGAAGAGTGCGAGGGGAAGCGGTACCAGGCATCGGTGCTGGACTACCACCTCGGCGGCCGCGACATCAGCGAGGTGCTGGCGATGTCGGTGACCGAGGCCGAGGAGTTCTTCGGCGCCGGCGAGGCGCACACGCCGGCCGCGCACCGCATCCTCGGCCGGCTCGCCGACGTCGGGCTCGGCTACCTCAGCCTCGGCCAGCCGCTCACTACGCTGTCCGGCGGCGAGCGGCAGCGGCTCAAGCTGGCCACCCACATGGCCGAGAAGGGCGGCGTCTACATCCTCGACGAGCCGACCACCGGCCTGCACCTCGCCGACGTCGAGCACCTGCTCGGCCTGCTCGACCGGCTCGTCGACTCCGGCAAGTCGGTCATCGTCGTCGAGCACCACCAGGCGGTCATGGCGCACGCCGACTGGATCATCGACCTCGGCCCCGGCGCCGGCCACGACGGCGGCCGGATCGTCTTCGAGGGCACACCCGCCGACCTCGTCGCCGACCGCTCCACCCTCACCGGCGAGCACCTCGCGGCCTACGTCGGCACCTGACCGAGGCCCTCGCGGACACCGTGAGACGAGTTCTCTCATCTGTTTGAACTCGCCCCACTTGGTGCCCGATAACGATCCTTTCCGGACAGTCGAGCGGAACTGCTGGCGAAGGGCCTGCTGCGCGGTGTCATCTTCAGGACCGACGACTGCGGCGCCACCTTCGAGCGCATCCGCGCCGGGGGTGGCGAGGTGCTGCAGGAGCCGATCGACCCCGTACGGCGTCCGCGACTGCGTCTTCCGCGATCCCTCCGGCAACATGCTGCGCTTCAGCCAGCCTCCCAGGAAGTGAGCTCCGGTCCCGCGAACCGGGGCGCCACCCTGCAAGCGAACTGAAGCACGACCACAACTGCGCAGCCGCCTGCCGTCGGTAGTGGCAATTGCGGGCCCGGGCTTGGTGTCGGCGTCGCCATTGCGACCAGCGAAGGCTGTGGAGCGCGTCATGGGCCGGGCGCGCGATCAGTGTGGTGAACAGGTGCCGGATCTCGTTGCAGGTGAGCGGCGCCGGGTCGTCGGGGGCGGGAGGCGCGGAGCTCGGTGGCGGCGGCGACGGACAGGAAGGCGTGGGCGAGCATCGCAAGGGTGGCCCAACGGTGCCAGGAGGTCCAGCGGCGGACCTGGTGCTCGTCCAGTCCGGCCAGGCCCTGGCCGGACTGGACATCCCTTACGGCCTCCCCCACGACAGGGAGTGGATCAGCGAGCGGCGTCATGCGGCTTCGATGGCAAGGCGGAGGACGGAGTCGACGCGGAGCATCGGTGACTGACGACAACGCCGCAAGCGAAGTCGCAGGGCGTCGGGAGCCCACTCCCTGTCGCGGGGGAGGCCGTTAACGCCGGCCCTCCCGTCCGCGCCGCGGACCAGGCAGATGGACTCTTCCGGAACACTCTGGCGAACCGGCAAGGTGACGTTCGTCCGGAATCCCAAAACCTTGAGGCAGAGGAACGGAAAAAATGATGCCGGGCCACGCGAAGAGATATGGCTCAGCCAAGTAGCCCCAGGTTTCATGACTGCCGGCATAGGCGGCTCGAGCAAATCCCCAATAAGCCCCTCCCCCACCGGTCCGCCACCGATGCTCCGCTCCGGAGAAAATCTCACCCACTCCATCTGCTTGAGTCGCCCTGGAATTTCGCATACGGAAATTGCTGCTCCAGCGATCATGCCTACCGTAGATTGCGAGAAAGCACTCCAGCAGGGTCGTCATTTCACCTACTCCTCACCGGGGATCGCTGCTCACCTCATCGGCGCGTCACGGATCGCTACAGCGGTGAAGCGGCGCACCTTCCAAGCAACCGGTAAGCCCGCAGGCCGGTGCGGTTGCGCAGCAGGCGGCGAGCTACGCGGGACCTTGAAATCCGGCACCACATGTCCATCGTCGCACTCGAGTCGCCATATTTCGCGCTCCAAATGCAGCGCACCCCGCAGGCAGGGATGTCGTCAATTCAGACGGGAATCGCCGTGGGTCCACGTTTCGCTGACGAGCCGTCCGGCAGAGCAACATCCAGCTCCAGTGGAATCCAGCGTTCCGCGGAAGGTGCAGCTCCGGCCGAGCCCACTCGCACCCATAAGATCGCCCCGCCCCACACCGAGCGGAACGATCCACCGATGGCCGCCCCGTCACGCGACCCGCCGGACGGGCCCTCAGGGCTGTCCCGAGACCCTGCCGGACCTGGCGAATGACCTCGTCAGCCAGCACCTCCGGCAGCCCCTTCTCAACAGCGTCCGATGCCTGTGCGGCCACTCTGGCCGGGTCCACCTTCTGTGCCGAGCCGACGTACTCGGCCATGTCGGTGCCCATGTAGCCAACGTGCAGGGCAGTCACCTGGATCCCGCGGGCCGAGTTTCTCGCGGTGCAGTTCACGCCGCCTGACTCCGAGTGCTCGATCATCTTCGGCACGGGAGTCACTTCCGCAGCGCCTGGTTCGGCACAAGGTCTGTATCTGGTCGTTTCCGACATCGAGGCCGCCCATGCCGAACTCGTCGACCGCAAAATCGACGTGGGAAAGGTATTCCACGACGCGGGTGGAGTGTTCCACCACGCCGGTGAGAAGGGACGCGTGAGCGGCCCGGATCCAGAACGTGGCAGCTACGCGTCGTTCGCCGCCTTCAGCGACCCGGATGGCAACGGCTGGCTGATGCAGGAAGTCAAGACCAGAGCGCCCGGGCGGTGACGCGACGTCCGCCTGGACTGACGTGTCGCCCCGGACCGACGGGCCCGCCCGGCACAGAGCCGCACCGGACCGTCGACGCACACGTGCCGAGACGATCGAGATCGGCGTGAGGCCGGGGTACCGCAGGTGGACCCGCCCGTCTCTCAACTCAGTACGGCACCGGCCGGATCAGCTGCCGCACTCGGCGGCCGCAATCGTCGCACGGAGCTGCTGCGCGTAGCCGGCAGCCGTGAAGTCCGAGCCGACGCCGTCGACCAGGACCAGATCATTGATGGTCCGATCCGTGCGCAGGTGAATGATCTTCTGATACTCCGGCGAGTTGTACCACGCCTGCGCCGTCTCCATGTCAGGGAACTCGATCAGCACCACCGAGCCCGGCCAGGCGCCCTCGATGACCTGCACCTCGCCGTCAATCGCGAGCCACTTGCCTCCGTAGAGCGCCGTGGTGGCCTCGACCTGCTCCAGATAGGCCAGGTTCTCCTCCTGCGGCACGCCGGGGATGCGCAGGTGATTGACCAGATACGTCGACATGGGTACCTCTCCTCGTGGCGATGCTCAACACCGGAGGCGCCGGATGCCAACAGCATCGCGCCCCGACCGGTCCAGGCGTGAACCCCCCTCCGCGGCAAGGCCGTCATTGCAACGCACGGACGACGATCAGAAGGACCAGCCGATCCGTACGACACCGCGAGCATACGAATGGCGGACCGCACCGATTACGGGGCCTCCGCCGTGCGGCTTCTGCGCGCTGTATCCCACGTAGCCGTTGCCGGGTTCGAACGCTCTGCCGCGCGAAGACAGGATTGCCGTCGAAGCGCCCTGCCCCGTGGGAAGGCGACGGCCTTCGCGGAGCCACGATTCGGGACTCTCCGGCGATGTGAACATCTCCAGGGGCACTGCATTGCGCCGTGCGCGCGATGTTCCGACGTAGTCGAGCGCCGCGCGCAGCAGGGGAAGGCGTATCCAGTGTCACTGGCTTGACGGGTGACGCCCCGCACGCAAGTAGCGTCACCAGTTTAACCAGTGATGCATTTATGGGCGCGTCGCACCTGCATCATGAAGGGAGTGCCCGACCGTGGCGCACACCCGCCAATATCACGCCGCGCCGAACCGGGTCCACGCGACCGGGCTGCGTCGCTCGCCGGGCCGACGGCCGCAGGCCGGCCGAACTCCGGGCCGATCCGGCCTGCGGCGTCCGTCGCGCACGCTGCGGCGCATCCTCGTCGACGTCGGGGACGTGATCGCGCAGCCCGGCACCTTTGCCGATGCCGCATCTGCGGGAACCGGAGACGATGCACGCTTCGGCACAACAAAGCGAAGGAGACGACCAATGTCTCGTACAGAGAAGGTCCCGAGCGCCGTCGAGGCGGCCCGCCACGCCCGGTTCGGCACACTGCCGGAGCGAATCCGCCTGGAGGACACGGCAGAAGGGCACACCGCCACGGTGCCGGATCCGGCGAGGGATGCGTACAACTACGACGAGTGGCTGGTTCGCATGTGCCTGTGACTGAGCCGCCGCCCCGAGAGCTCTCGTCTGCCAGGCATCCCGGACCCGCGCCATGCGCCATCGTGCGGGCGGTCGGCCGTTCCAGGCCCGAGTTCGCTCCGGCCGTCCACCACAGGACTTCCCGAACCGGTCCCGTGAAGCCGGTCGGCGGCCAGGTGCCAGCTCCAACGCTCCCCCACTCATGAGTGACAGACGAAAGCGTCCACAGCCATGCGCGCAATGATCCTGGAAGAGTTCGGCGCCCCTCTGGTCCTGAGCGAGATCGCCAAGCCCGTCGCCGGTCCCGGCCAGGTACTGGTCCGGGTCAAGGCCAGCGGCGTGAATCCGCTGGACACCAAGATCCGGGCCGGAAAGGCTGCCCATGCCCGCAGCCATCCGCCCGCCGTACTGGGGCTGGATCTGGCCGGATTGGTCGAGGCCGTCGGGGCCGGCGTCGCGGGCTTCGTTCCCGGCGACGAGGTGTACGGCCTCACCGGCGGAGTCGGTGAGCTCCAGGGCTCACTTGCGGAGTACGCAGTCGTAGACGCCCAGCTGCTGGCCCACAAGCCGGCGTCCCTGAGCATGCGCGAAGCGGCGGCACTTCCGCTGGGCTGCATCACCGCGTGGGAGGGTCTGATGGACCGGGCACACGTGCGCAGCGGCCAGAAGGTGTCGTACACGGCGGCGCCGGCGGCACCGGGCACGTCGCCGTCCAGATCGCCCGTGCCCAGGGTGCCGAAGTCTTCGGGGTGTCCCCCATGCCGGAAACCCCGGCCCGATTCCGACGGGCCGGGGCTTCCATGTGATGCGGGTGGCGCTGTTACCACTCGCCGTGGTGGTCCCGGACCACCCGGAAGCTGCCCACGACACCGTGCTTGACCCACAGGCCGCCGCGGACGAAGCGGGTGAAGACACCGTTGCTGGTGCTCCAGGGACCGACCGTCGCAACCGGGGAACCGTTGTCGCAGGTGGCCCCATTGAAGACCTCAACGGTCCTCCGGCTGTCGTTGCGGACGTTGAAGCTCCGCGAGCCCAGACCGCTGACCACGGTGATGCAGCCGTCCGTGTGAGCGGAGTACGTCCGCTCGTTGAATTGGATCCGTCCCTCTTCCTTGTCGCCGTAGCCGCGACCGTTGTCGCGACCGCCGCCACGGCCGTTGTCACGACCCTCGTTCCCCCTGCCCCCGCTGTCGCCATCACCGAGAGGGGCAGCGGCGGGAGCAGCCTGTTGGACAGAAGGGGCGGCCTGGGTGGACCCGGCTGCCGAGGCGTAGGTGATGCCGGTGGTGGCGAGGACCGCTGCGCCCGCCACAGCGGCGGTAACGGCGAACGTACGCGTGGTCATGTCACTTCTCCCTGCTCTCAGAGACGCCGGCTTGGAAGCCGACCTGTGACGAACGTACTTACAGCCCGATTAGCTGTCATATCGGGCATATAGAAGGCGTGGCGCCAGGGGGCCGACCGGGTGTATGCGCGGCATTTTTCGCACGCCGATCCCTTATCTGATGGTCCGTCAAGACGTACTACAGAATGCCTATCTGGCACCTGATTAGGCTTTTCGGGCGACATACTGACGCCCGCTCACCCTGTCGGCAGCATGCCGCTGGACTCCAGCACGCCGAAAACCACGCCCCCAGCGCCCTGAACGACCGTCATCAGCACCCACGCGCCGCGTGGACTCCTGCGGCGACCGATCACATCCCCTCCCGCACCAAGACCGCGGCAGCACGTCGAGCACGTCCTGCCGGCTCCGGCCACCGCAACCTCTCACCACCCTGCCCGCCGACGCCGCGGTCACCAGCCCTGTCTCACGGCGCAGCCCTGTCCGGGCCATCGGCAAAATGCCCGTACAGCGGCTCCCGGTACGCCCGCGACGGCAACGCGGCGGGTCACCTGCCGGACACCCCCGTGGGCCTGAACCGTGGCAACCTGCGGCACACAGCGCCGGGGCAACCTCCGGGCCGTCCACAGGCACCCCGCATCACCGCAAGCAGGCACCGCCGGAGCGGTCGGCGGTACCCCCAGCCCACGCAGGATCACCTCATGGTCCATACGCCATGGAAACCCGGGTTTCCGCGGCGAAACGGGGCGCCGGCCCAGCGGTACGCGCCCGGAGCGCCCTGGGGGCGGCTGCATCGCGCGTGAGACCAGGTGCGCCTGAGGTCCGGCGGCTGCACGGCATTCTTCCGGGGTGCCGTGTTCGGCCACAGCCTGCCCGCCCCGGCACCGCACAGACCGCCCACCTCATCGCCCCGTAGACAGGCGTGCGCATCTGCGCATGCTCTTCGGCCCCCCGGTGGCGGCCGGCGAGTAGCCGCTGAGGGTGACGGTCGGCCCGTGGGTGGGCAGCGACGGGTCCGGGAAGTCGGCCGGGACGGGCTGCCTGCCCTCGGGACGGCGGTCCACGGTCCGGAACGTCGGTGGGAACGGCGCGGCCGTCTCGATCAGCCTCTGGTAGAACTGCAGCCACCGTGCATGGCCGAAGGTGACCGCACCGATGACGCGGCCCTGATAGCCATACGCCCCGGTGAAGCGGCGCTCGGCGAGCACCCCCTGCAAACCAGCCACCTGTGCGGCCGCGCCACCGGAAGGCGGCCGAACGGCAGACTCGGCGTACCCCTCGACAGTGCGGGAGCCGGCCGGGACATGCGTACGCGTCGGTCGGGCGGACAGTGCGTACGTATCCGGCGGGCGGGCGGGAAGGCCGTACCGGCGTGGCGCCTACCCCGGGATTTCCGTGCGTTCCCACCATTCGTAGATGGGCAATTGGCCCTCGGCGGTCTCCTGGTGACGCGTCGTCGCCTTGAAGTGCTCGTACCCGCCGCGGAACGGGATCTTGAGGTCCGGCACGGGTGTGGTCAGGGGAACGATCCGCTCGGGAAGGTCGTCGGGGCCGCCCTCAAGGACTGCCTTCGTCGCATTGGTCATGGCGAAAGTCTCCCCGGACAGGGGTCCGGCTTCTCCGTGACGCGCCGAAAGGCTCGCTCCGCGTCCCCTGCCGGTATCTCCGCAGCAGCCCAGGATGGCAGGGAGGGACCCGGTGACGCACGGAGGACGGGCTTCGGCGCTCACCCGATCCCGAGGCGACGGCGGACGCCGGTCTCGGCGGTTCCTCGGCCTCCACGGATTCGCCGTAACGTGACGCGCCCGTAGGCGCCCACGTCCCGCAGGAGCGCGGCAGCATTCGGCCGGCCTCGGGCAGGGGCTTGGGCAGCCCCCGTCGCCATTCTGCGGCTCGCCGAAGACGTACGTCACGCGAACGGGCGGTGCAGGGCCAGAAGCGCCTGGTCGTCCTGGCGTCTGCCGCCCGCATGACGTCGTACGTCGCGGACCAGTGCGTCGAGGGTCTGTGACGGCGTGGCGGATGTTCCGGCGCGCGCGCCGCGCCGGAGCAGGATGGGCAGTCGGGTGGCGGCGTCGTAGAACGTGCCGGCGGCATCCCTGGATTCGGTGATTCCGTCCGTGTAGCAGAGCAGGGTCGAGCCGGGTGGGAACGAGAAGCTGTCGACGGGGAAGACCCAGTCCCCCAGCGTGATCATCCCGAGGGGTGGCGCCTCCTGCGAGGGTTCGAGGACTGTGGTCGTCCCCTGCGCGTCGAGAAGCAGCGGCGGCGGATGGCCACGGTTCACCACTCGTACGACATTCAGGTCGGTGGAGAACTCCGCGACCAGAGCGGTGGTGAAGCCCTCCTGCTGTTCCCGGCCCCCGCGCCGTCCCCCCTCGCGCACCAGCGCACGCTCCAGCGCGAGCACGAGCTGACCGAGGTCCTCGGCCTCGTCCGCGGCGTACCGGAAGGCGCCGATGTCGGCACAGACCGCGTTCACCGCGCCCAGCCCCTTGCCGCGCACGTCCCCGACCATGAGGCGGGTGCCGTGCGGGGTGCTCTGTACGGCGTACAGATCCCCGCCGATCAACGCCTCGTTCTCGGCGGGCACATAGCGTGCGGCGATCTCCAGACCGTCCAGCCGTGACGGTGGGCGGGGCAGAACGGCGCGCTGTGCCACGGCCGCGACGCGGAGTGCGCGCCTGGTTCTGGCGTTCTGACGGTGCAGGGTGCGGTTGATGAGGACGGCGAGCACGGTGACAGTGAGGAGAGTGACCTGGCTGGCAACGCCGCGATGCCAGCCGAAGGTGCCATCGACCCTCGCCAGCCCGGCGTGTACCGCCATCGACACGAGGCCCACGGCGACAATGCCCCCGGGCATCAGAAGCGGAGCGGCCGAGACCGGCGCTGCCATCAGGAGCGGGGCGGACGTCACATCGGTCGGTGTCGCCAGGTCGGTCACCACGGCCAGCACGATGACACCGACAGGAATCCACAGGGCTCTCCTCTGCTGCACCACTCCCCCACGTTCCACGGAAGGCGCGCGCGCCGCATCCCGGGCGACGCGAAATGTGTCACGTGCACGAGGGTCATGGTCCCCTCTGGACGGCCCGGCCAACCGGCGGATCTGCGTGCACCTCGGTCCGCTCCCGATCCGGGTCATCTGCGGGTTGACGGGTGTCCGCCGGGGTCGCTCCGGCCCCCAGAGCCGGAGCGAGAACGTCCGCCTGATCGTCGCCGGCGTCTTCGACACCATTCTCACGCCGCAGGCGTCCGCATGCGGACGTACGTACGCTGAGACAGCCAGGTCCCGTACCCGCTGGGCTGCGGGTGCAAGGGGACGGCCCGCCACCGCCCCCGGCCCCGGCCGTGAACCGGACCGGCCGGGCGCATGGAGCCGCCTCACGCGCCCCGTGACCGGTGGACCGCCGCAGAGACCTCGACGGGCACCTCGATCAGCACTCTCGCGCAGGAGGACTTCGTGACCACTCCACCCGCCCCTGCCGTCGAGCGCCGTCACCCGGTACCGGACGCCGCCCTCACCTGGGAGCCGAGCGAGCGCCGAGTACGCGGGAAGAAGGGCACGACCGTCGTCGTCGACAGCCGCCGACCGGTCCTCGTGTGGGAACCCGGCCATGCCGTACCGCTCTACGCCTTCCCCCGGGACGACGTCCGCACCGATCTGCTCCGCCCGGCGGCCGACCCCGACGTGGGTGCGCACTCCAGCTCCACGGTCTTCTACGACCTCGTCGTGGACGGCGTCGTGGAGCCCAACGCCGCATGGACCTTTCCGGGCACCGAGCTCGCCGGACACATCGCCTTCGAGTGGTTCGGACGCGTCGGCGTGGGCCCCGATCACTGGTACGAGGAGGACGAAGAGATCTTTGTCCATCCCCGCGACCCGTACTCGCGTGTGGACGTGCTCCACAGCTCTCGGCACGTGCAGATCGAGATCGGCGGAACTCTCGTCGCGGACACCCGCAGCCCGGTGCTTCTCTTCGAGACACGCCTGCCTGTCCGCTACTACATCCCCCGCGAGGACGTCCGCCTCGATCTGTTCACCCCGACCGGCCTGCGTACGGGATGTCCGTACAAGGGGACGGCCGGGTACTGGTCCCTGACCGACACGGACAGCGACGCACCGGCGCATGTGGCGTGGAGCTACCCCGACCCCGTCCCGGCCGCGGGTGCGATCAAGGACCTCATCGCGTTCTACAACGAAGCCGTCGACATCATCGTGGACGGCGAGCGGATGGAACGCCCGGCCACCGGCTTCACTCGGCGTCCGGGCGCGTGACGGCGCGCCGCAGCGGGCTCGTGCGAGCCCGCTGCGGCGTCGTCGCCCTGGAGCCGGTGCCCGCGCACGACTCGTACGCATCCTCAACGGCAGCGGGCACGGGAATGCAAGGGACCGTGGTGATCGTCGGGCGTCCGCGCGATCCGCAGGAGCACGGCGGCGTGGTCAGGGCTGCGGCGGCCGGTCCTGGCCCCGCTCCGAACCGAACTCGTCCTTGAGCTTGTCCTGGGCCGTGTCGACCTGGCCGGTGTACTTTCCCTGCGTCTTGGTGTCGATGGCGTCGCCCGCCTTGTCGATGCCCTTTCCCGCCTGATCCTCATGGCCCTTCAGCATGTGCTTGATCTTGTCCAGCATGGACATGGGTCCTCCTCAGCGAGTCACCCCCACCTCTCCAGGGTCGCCACACAGCGCCGCTCCCGCATCCGCGCGAGCGGTCCGCAGGACCGTCGGATCAGCAGATCCGGGGCAGCTGCTCCCCGATCGGCAGGTCGACCACGCGCGTCCCGCCGAGCCCGGTGCGGGCCACGACCATGCCGGGATGCGCCTCCACGGCCTCGCCGATCACGGTCGCCTCCGCTCCCAGCGGATGCGCCCGCATCGCCTCCAGAACGGCTTCGGCATGCTCACGGGGGACGAACGCGACGAGTTTGCCCTCGTTGGCCACGTACATCGGGTCCAGGCCCAGGACGGCGCAGGCGTTGGCCACGGCCGGCGGGACCGGAACGTTGCGCTCCTGAATGACGACACCGGTGCCCGATGCCACCGCGATCTCATTGAGTGCCGCGGCCAGTCCGCCACGTGTGGGATCGCGCAGGACATGGAGGTCGGGGGTGACCGCGAGCATGGTCTCCACCAGCCCGCCCAGGGCCGCGCAGTCGCTCTCGATCTCCACGCCGAACTCGAGGCCCTCGCGCACACTCATGATCGCCACGCCGTGCACGCCGATCGCACCGCTCGCGATCACGACGTCGCCCGGGACCACTCGCTGGGGACGCAGATCGACGTCGGCCGGGACGAGGCCGATCCCGGCGGTGTTGATGAAGATGCCGTCGCCATGACCGGCGTCCACGACCTTGGTGTCGCCGGTCGCCACCTCGACGCCCGCCGCGCGCGCGGCTGCGCCCAGCGCGTTGGCCACGCGTGCGACGACCGAGAGCTCGACGCCCTCCTCCAGAATGAAACCGCAGGAGAGGTAGGCGGCCCTGGCACCGCTCATGGCCAGGTCGTTGACCGTGCCGTTGACCGCGAGGTCGCCGATGCTGCCGCCGGGGAAGAACAGCGGCCGCACGACGTACGAGTCCGTGGAGAAGGCCAGCCGGGCGCCGCCCAGCGACACCACGGCGGAGTCGGCCAGTTGCGCGAGCACGTCACCCCCGTAGGCGGGCGCGAAGACGTGCTGGACCAGTTCGGCCGAGAGTGCGCCGCCACCGCCGTGGCCCATCACCACCCGCGGCAGGTCGCGCAGCGGGGCGGGGCAGGTCCACGCCGTGAGGTCGAGTACGGGCACCTCGCCGGGGACGCCCGCGGTCGCGGTGACGACGGTGTTCAGTGCTTCGGTGGTCTCAGGCAACGGGGCTCGTCTCCCTGGGTGCGGTCCTGATGTCCAGGCGCCGGTAGAGGTAGTACGCGGCGCAGGCGCCCTCGCTGGAGACCATGGTGGCCCCGAGCGGGTTGCGCGGGGTGCAGGTGGTGCCGAACGCCTCGCACTCGTGGGGCTTCAGCAGTCCTTGCAGGACCTCACCGCTGCGGCATTCGGCGGGCTCCTTGGTGTCGATGCCGGTGACGGAGAAGCGGTACTCGGCGTCGTAGTCCCGGTAGCGGGTGGAGAGCCGCCAGCCGCTGTCGGGGATGGTGCCGATGCCGCGCCAGGCGCGGTCGGTGACTTCGAAGACGTCCTCCAGCATGGTGAGCGCCGCGGGGTTCCCGTCCGGGTGCACAGCGCGCGGGTACGCGTTTTCCACGGTGTGCTCATCGCGCTCCAGCTGCAGGACGGTCCGCCGTACGCCTTCGAGGATGTCCAGCGGCTCGAAACCGGTGACCACAATGGGGACCTGGAACCGTTCGGCCAGTTCCGGGTACTCCCGCATGCCCATCACGCTGCACACGTGGCCGGCGGCGAGGAACCCCTGCACCCGGCAGCTCGGCGACTGCATGATCGCCTCGATGGCCGGGGGGACCCGCACATGGGACACCAGCAGGCTGAAGTTCGGGATGCCGAGCCTGCGCGCCTGATACACCGTCATGGCATTGGGCGGTGCGGTGGTCTCGAATCCGATCCCGAAGAAGACCACCTCACGGTCGGGGTTCTGCTGGGCGACCTTCAGGGCATCGAGCGGCGAGTACACGATCCGCACGTCGCCGCCCTCGCTGCGGACCCGGAACAGGTCACGGCCGGTTCCGGGGACCCGGAGCATGTCCCCGAACGAGCAGAAGATCACCTCGGGGCGGGAGGCGATCTCCAGTGCCTTGTCGATGACCTCCAGCGGTGTGACGCAGACGGGGCAGCCCGGACCATGGATCAGTTCGACCTGGTCCGGCAGGAGTTGGTCGATGCCGTGCCGGATGATGGTGTGCGTCTGTCCGCCGCAGACCTCCATCAGCGCCCACGGACGGGTCACGATGGAGTGGATGTCGTCGAGCAGCCGACGCGCCAGGTCCGGGTTCTGGAACTCTTCGATGTACTTCACTGCCGAACCTCCTGCGGCGCCTCGGCGCCACCGGTCGGGGACGTCCCGCCGGCCTCCGCGGCCAGTTCCCACGGATCTCCGAACTCTTCCTGGAGCAGACCGAGTTCGGCGAATAGGTCGAGCGTCTTCCGTGCCGACTCCTCGTCGAGTCGCTGCAGGGCGAACCCCACATGGACGATGGCGTACTCACCGACCTGGAGGTCCGGCAGATATTCCAGGCACACTTCCTTGACCACACCACCGAAGTCGACGGTGGCCATCCGGGTACCGTCACGTTCCTCGATGTCCATCACTCTGCCGGGTACCGCCAGGCACATGGCTGCTCCTTGCTGTGGGGGCGTTGCCCGGCTCTGCCGGGCAGGACGTCAGTCGGCGGCGCTCGTGTGCGCCGCTCCGGTGCGGGCGGCCACCATGAGCTGGCCGAGCGCCAGTCCGCCGTCGTTCGGGGGGACCTCCCGGTGGCGCAGGACGGTGAAGTCGTTCTCGCTCAGCGTCCTGGCACACAGGGAGGAGAGAAGGGTGTTGGCGAACACGCCGCCGGTCAGGGCGACTTCGTGCAGGCTGTGCTGTTCGCGGGCCGAGGTGCACACTTGGAGCACGAGGTCCGCGACGGCCCCGTGGAAGCGTGCGGCGACAAGCGTCGGCGCCGTACCGGCGCGCACGTCGTCGACGACGGCTGCCAGTATCGGCGACGGGTCCATGATCAACCGCTGCCCGTCGGCCGTGCCCGCCGGGCGCAGCGCGAAGCCGTAACCGGGTCCGAGGTCCGCGGCGGCGCCGACCGCGGCGGCCTCCAGTTCGACGGCGGCCTGGGCTTCGTACCCAGCCCGGTGGCAGACGCCCGCCAGCGAGGAGACGGCGTCGAACAGCCGGCCCATGCTGGAGGTGGGGACGCAGTTGAGGTTTCGCTCCAACTGCCGAAGCAGCACGCGTCGTTCGTCCGGCGGGCAGGCTGCCGTGCAGGGCAGGTCGTCCGTCGGGCCGATGCCTGCCGCGTACAGATGAGCGAGCGCCATCCGGTAGGGCCGGTGCACGGCAGCGTCGCCGCCGGGCAGCGGAACGTACGCGAGGTGCGCGAAGCGGTGGTACGTCTCGTAGTCGGCCAGCATGATCTCGCCGCCCCACACCGCGCCGTCGTCCCCGTAACCGGTGCCGTCGAACGCGACGCCGATCACTCGGCGGCTGCCGTCCCTTCCGTGCTCGGCCATCGCGGCCGCGATATGCGCGTGGTGGTGCTGTACGCGGACGACCGGCCGGCCGTCGGCCCGGCGCAGGGCCCACTGGCCGGTGCGATAGCGGGGATGCCGGTCGGTGGCCAGGATGCCGGGCCGCACTCCGGTGATGGTCTCCACGTGCTGTTCGGCGCGTTCGAAGGCGTGCTGGGTGGCGAGGTCGTCCATGTCGCCGACATGGGCGGACAGCCAGGCCCTGTGTTCCTCGGCGAGGCAGAAGGTGTTCTTCAGGTCGCCGCCGGTGGCGAGGGTCGCCGGTACCGGGTGCGGCAGGGCGAGCGGCAGCGGGGCGTAGCCACGTGAGCGCCGTACGATCAGCCGCTCCCCGTCGCAGACACGCACGACGGAGTCGTCGCACGGCACATGGATCGGGCGGTCGTGCGTGAGCCAGGCGTCGGCGAGGTGGGCCAGTCGCTCCAGCGCCTCGTCGTCGTCCGTGACGATCGGTTCACCGGCCACGTTGCCGCTGGTCATGACCAGAAGGCGCGGTCCCGGCGGGTCACCGGGCAGGCCCAGCAGGAGGTGGTTCAGCGGGGTGTACGGGAGCATGACCCCGAGGTCGGGGCTGCCCGGGGCAACCGCGTCGGAAGGCCACGGGGTGCCGGGGCCCGGGCGGGCGTCGGTGCGGCGTCGCAGCAGGACGACGGGCCGGACAGCGCCGATGAGCAGGGCCCGCTCCTCGCCGCCCACCTGCACGAGGTGCGCGATGTCGTCGATACCGCGGGCCATCATGGCGAACGGCTTGTCGCCGCGGGCCTTGCGGCGGCGCAGCAGGCACACCGCGGCGGAATTCTCGGCATCGCACGCGAGGTGGTAGCCGCCGAGCCCCTTGATCGCGAGGACAGCGCCGTCGGACAGCAGGCGGCGGGCCTCCGCGACCGGGTCGCGTCCGGTTGCGGGCTGTGCGGGCAGTGCGCGGTCCGGCTGCCCGACGAGCAGTCGCAGCCGGGGGCCGCAGTCGGGGCAGGCGACCGGCTGTGCGTGGAAGCGCCGGTCAGCGGGGTCGGCGTACTCGCGGGCGCAGTCGGCGCACATCGGGAAGCGGGCCATGGTCGTGTGCGCGCGGTCGTACGGCACTCCGGTGACGATGGTGAAGCGGGGCCCACAGTGCGTACAGGTGATGAAGGGGTGGCGGTGGCGCCGGTCGGCCGGATCGGCCAGTTCGGTGAGGCAGTCGGCGCAGGTGGCCACGTCCGGGGAGACCAGTGTGCGGGCCGGTCCGCCGGTCCTGGAGTCCTCGATGCTGAAGCGGGATCCGCCGGCGGCGGGGACTTCCCTGTGGTCGACGGAGTCCACCAGGGCGAGCGGTGGGGCGTCCGCCGCGATCCGGTCGCAGAACAGGGCCACGGCGGCGGGGGCGCCCTCGACCTCGGCGACGACGCCTTCGGTGGTGTTGGTGACGTGTCCGGCCAGCCCGAGCCCGGTGGCGCGGGCGTACAGGTAGGGCCGGAAGCCCACGCCCTGCACGACGCCGCGGACCACGACCCGCCTCCGTTGCACGGCTCCGGCGACGGCGGTCCCGGGCTGTGGGGTCGTCACGGGCGCTGCTGCGCCGCGGAGGCGGGTGCTGTCGTCACCACGAGCGGCTCGTCGGGGTGCGCGTGGGCGTGCGGGCCGGTGTGCGGGTGATCGTGGGTTCCGAGGTCCGGATGCGTGTGCGTATGCACGCCGGTATGGGTGTGGGTGTGGGTGTGCTGGCCGTCGTGCGTACCGTGGTCGTGGTGGGTGTGCCCGCCGTCGTGGGTGTGCCCGCCGTCGTGGGTGTGCGTGTGCGGTTGGTACGGGTGCTGCCGGGCCATCACCGGTGTGTGGACCGGGGCGCCTTCCCCGGCGGCCAGGGCCCGGTCGAGCAGCGTGCCCACCCCCTCACCGCGGCGGGCGGCGGTGAGCACCACGTCCACACCGGGGTTGACCTGCTGGACATGGGCACGGAATGCAGCCTCGTCGAATCCGACGGCCTGCGCGATGTCGGTCTTGGTGACCACGACGAGCTGGGCCAGTCCGAACGCGGTGGGGTACTTCAGCGGCTTGTCCTCGCCTTCCGTCACGGAGGCGAGGACGACCCTGAGCGTCTCCCCGAGGTCGTACGAGGCGGGGCAGACCAGGTTGCCGACGTTCTCGACGAAGAGGATCCGGGTCCCGTCGGGCAGCCAGTCGTCGATGTGACGGGCCAGCATCCCGGCCTCCAGATGGCAGAGTCCGTCGGTCAGCACCTGTTTGACCGGGGCTCCGGACCGGGCCAGGCGGACCGCGTCGTTCTCGGTGGCGAGGTCGGCGGTGAGCGCGGCGACCGGCACTCCCCTCTCCCGGGCCCGGCCGAGTTCGCGTTCCAGCAGTTCGGTCTTGCCGCTGCCGGGGCTGGAGAGCAGGTTGACGACGGTGGTGCCGCGCGCCGTGAGCCCGGCTCGCAGGCTGTGCGCCGTCGCGTCGTTCTTGGCGAGTACCGCCTGCTGCAGGTCGACTTCACGGCACATCGTTCAGCGCTCCTGAGAGATCGGTTCGCGGGTGTGTTCGTGTTCGGGTCCGTCCTGCCAGTGCACGCTGACGATCTGCAGCTCGCGCCCCGACAGGAGTTCGGCGGTCGGCTCGCCGCAGGCCGGACAGCACAGCCGGGGTGGCATGCCGACCGCCCATTCGTCCGCGCAGGGCTCGCACCGCGCGCGGGCCGCCACGGGTTCGACGACGAGTTCGGCGCCTTCCAGAACGGTCCCGGCGCAGGCGAGTCCGAAGCAGAAGGACAGGGCGTCGGGAACGACTCCGGCCAGTTCGCCGACCTGGAGCCGGACGGTCCCGACCGAGGCGGCTCCGCCTGCCTGAGCCGCCTCCTCCACCTGGTCGACGACGGCCATGGCGATCGACATCTCGTGCATTGCATCTCCGTCCTGCCGTGCGTCATTACAGCGGCGGGTGACGGGGGCCGGCGGACCGGCTCGCCGGTACCCGTACGGCACATACACCATTCGGTGCAGCCAGGGGCCGGGACCGGTCGGCGGGCGCCGTCACATGCAGCGCATCCGCAGATAGCGCTTGACGTCGGGCAGGATCTGCGCGGCGAGGGCGACGAGAGCGGCGGCGGTCAGGCCGCAGATGAGGGTCTTCTTCATGGGGGTGGGTTCCTTCTGCTCAGTTCATGGCGGGACCGGCCGCCGTCCGCTGGGCGGCGGCCCCGTGGTCTTCTTCCTGTACGAGGTCCAGGACCATCCGTACGGCCTGTGGCACTGCTGCGGCCACGGGAGCGCTCAGCCCGATCCCTTCGTCGACGTTGTCGGGTTCGCAGCCGACGACGAGCGTGCGCCTCGGCGGTACGGCTCCGGTGCCCGCGCACAGGGTGCCGAGCAGTGCCAGGACGGCGTCGGGGGACATCCGGTGGCCGTCGAGCAGTGCGTTCTGCGGCTCGACGGCGCCGGGTTCGTCGGCCTCGATCAGGTACAGGGTTCCGGGGACGCCGCCGCGCTCGGTGGCGTCGATCAGGACGAGCGTGTCGTATCCGTCGAGGAGCTGGTAGGCGAGGTGGACGCCCCGTACGCCGATGTCGACCACCTCGAGGTGGCCCGGGAGACGGTGCGAGGACAGTGCGTGCACCGCCTCGACGCCGAAGCCGTCGTCGCCGAGGAAGATGTTCCCGATCCCGGCGACCAGGGTTCTCGGACGTTCCTGCGCGGGGGCGTTCACGCATCCTCCAGGGGGGCGATCTCGTCCGGCTGGAAGTACAGGAAGCGCCCCTGCTCACGGCGGATGTCCGCGCCCGGGTCGCCTTCGACGGTGACCGCGAGGTGCACGCCGCCGTCGACGTCGTGGAGCACTGCTTCGACCTGTGCGCTGCGGCCCTTGAGGAACAGGTCCTGGGCGTCTGTGCGCCGCAGTCCCGGTCGCAGAAGGACGCGGCTGCCCACGCCCACGGACCGGCCGTCCACCAGGATCCGGTCTCGGGCCGGGTCGGCGGTGTCGTCGCCCGCGGGGTCCCACCACGGGGTGTCGGGGCGGAGCACGCCGCGGGCGTCGATGAGGTCGGCGCCGTCCGGGAGGGGGTCCTGGGTGGCGGGCGGGGACGGGTCGGGTCCGGTGATCTCGCGCAGGGCCCGCACCGCGCCGTGCAGCCGCTCCAGGACCTCAGGGGGCATCGATTCGGCCAGGTCGACGACCGCGGCCGCCCGGGCGTCGGTGCCGCGGGCCTCGCGCTTCTCCTGGTCGGTCAGGGCTGCCGTGCGCAGGGCGAGGATCTCGTCGATCTCGGTGGCGTCGTACAGCGCTCCGGGGCTCTCGGGGGCGATGGCCGGATGGTCCTCCAGGATGATCGGGGACGACAGCATCAGGTCCGCGCGCCCGGGTTCCCCTGCGAGCACCGGCCAGGTGTGCAGGTTGCGGCAGGCCGCGACCGCGCCCTTCGCCCACTCGGGCGGGTCCGTCATCGACAGGAACGAGCCCGCGCTGAGCCCCATCAGGAGGTGGGCGGCGACCAGCGACCGTGGGAGCGCGGCGTCCCGGTCGGCCTCGGCGGAGGCGGGCGTCCAGGTGCTGGTGTTCTCGACCACGGCGGTGAGCCGCACGACCCGGTAGGGGCCGTCGAGTTCGCGGGCGGACAGCCGCACCACACCGCTGATCTCCTCGCAGCGGCGGACCAGGCGTCCCACCGTCCGCCCGTCCGCGTCCAGGACGGGTTCGGTCTCCTCGCGGGCGGGCCTGGTGAAGGGGACGGTGACACCGTCCCCGGCCAGTTCGGCGACGTCCACGACCACTTCGACGCGTTCCTCGGCGCCCTCGTCCCAGGGGACCAGCACCCGGTCGGCGAGGTCGAGTTCAGCCACGTCCTCGAACGTGCCGTCGTCGCGGGCCTGTTGCACCGTGCGCCGCCGGGCGTGCAGAAACCGTGCTTCGACGGCGAGCGTCGCGCCGGGCTTGGGCTCCATCAGGCACTCGGTGTGCTGGAAGTCGTGCTCCTCGCGGTCGGCGCCCCAGCTGGACGGCACGAGCACCCCGAACTGCCAGCGGAGCCGGTTCTTGGCCGCGGAGGCCCGGTACGGGTAGAGCACATAGCCCTCGAAGAGGACGGTGTCGGCCACCTGCCGTGCGGTGGCGAACCGGGACTCGAGTGCGGGCGTGAGGAGGGATGAGGTCACGGCGCCGTCCTCTCGGTGACGCGGGGCAGTACGGCCCGGTGCACCGGGCGCTCAGGGGACTGCCCGGGTGGAGTACCTGCGGCTCCGGCCAGGTCGATCAGGGCCCGGAGGGTCGCCTCCCAGGACGGCAGGGCCTGCCGCGAGCGGAAGGCGAGCAGCGCGTTCATGGTGTCGCGCGGCAGCCGGATCCAGCCGCAGCCCGGGAAGTGCTGCTCGATCATGTCCTTCCAGACCGCCACCGGCATCCGGAAGGGCGCCTCGCGGTCCCAGGGAATCGGCTCGACGTGGAAGCCGCCGTCCCCGGTGAAGGCGGTGCCGGAGAAGAGCAGGAGGAGTGGCGCCTCGCCGTCCTGGAGTGCGTCGAAGTACCGGGTCGCGGCGATGTCCAGGTCGTAGGTGCAGGGCACGACGAGGTCCACCTCGGTCTCCGTGGTGAAGGACGGCACCATGAGGGAGATCTGGGCGAACTGCAGGGGCTGGAGCGTGTTTCCCCAGCGTGAGCGGTCGCCGAAGAGGTCGTGCAGTCCGTCCGCCTCGCCCTGCTCGTAGCCCCGCCGGGCCGGTTCGATACGGATCTGGCAACGCAGCGCGAGGGCGTGCACCCGGGCTTCTCCGGACGCGGTGATGCGCAGCCGGAAGACCAGCGTGGGGCCCGCCGTGTACGGGTCGGCGCGGACTCCGGTGCAGGTGAAGGCGAATTCCGTCACCGCGGGTGCCCCTTCTCCTGGGTCCGGGCGCGTGCCTCGACGTGTGTGAAGAACGCCTGGAGGTCGGCTCTCGCCTCGGCGCCGCCGTCGAAGCCCTGCCACAGCAGGCGCATGCGTCCCACCAGCTCGTAACAGATGTCGATCGGTACGAGGTAGCACTCGGCCCGGCCCTCCGTGCGACGCATCAGCAGTGCCTCGACGTCGGGTTCGAGGAGGGCGGCGAGGCGACTGGCGCCGAGCACGGTCTGCCAGGTCTCCGGGTCGAGTTCGCTCTCGGTCGCTCCGGCCGGACTCGGGTAGAGCGCGACCAGCCGGTCCAGCGCCGCGTTGCGGAAGAAGAACGCGACGCCGACCGGGATCTGCAGCAGCTCCCACGCACCGTCGTCGAGACGGTGGTCCGCATCGGACAGATAGCGGTCCGGGACCGTTCTGAAGCGTCCGTGGGCTGCGCCGGGCCGCTCGAACAGCAGGGCGCACGGGGTGCACGCACAGGCCAGCGCACGGTTCTCGGTGTCCACGAGATGCCGATGACCGCCCTCGGTCACGGGCACGCCGCACAGCTCGCACCGCTCCTGCCGGGGTTCCGGCGGCGCGGCGAATCTGCGCAGGCCTCGGGCGCGGGCAACGGTCGCCGGGCGACGCTCGGCCCTGGTCGGGGGGGCGTTCACGGTGCCTTCGCGGCAACGGCCGCCCCGGCTCCGGCAGTTCCGGCCGGCGGGCGGGTGGCGATCTGGAGCAGGGGTGGCTCCCGGTCGATGGTCACCGACTCCATCACCACCTGCTCCACTTCCGGTACGAAGCAGGCCAGCGCGTCCTCGACGCTGCGCTGCGTCGCCGCGCCCGTGCTCGGGCAGCCGCAGCCACCGCCGTCACTTGCCCCGGCCGAGGAGCGCAGCCGCAGGATGCCGGTCTCCTCGTCGAAGCCGACGACCTCGACGGGGTCGCGTACGGAGTCCAGGGCGCGCGCGATACGCGTGCCGATGTCGTCCGGGTGCAGGTCGTGCAGGGCCAGCAGGCTCGACACGAGTTCGTCGTCGAGCAGCGCGGCGAGCGGTCCGTCGCCGGTTCCGCGGTCTGCGGGGGCGCCGAGGCGGCCGACGATCCGGGCCAGGCCGGCGCCGTAGAAGTCCATCAGGACCCGCACCAACTCCTCTGCTGCGGCGCACACTTCCTGGTCGCCGATGATGCTCAGGCGATCGATCAGGTCCTCGACCCGCTGCCCGGCCTCCACGGCGTCGAGGGCCCTCGGCGGTGCGACGACCGTCGCTGCGGCGCTCATCCGGCCAGTCCGCTCAGCCCGGTGGGCACATGCATCTGCTTGACGGTCTTGCCGCCGCCCACGTACATGTGGACGCCGCACGGCAGGCAGGGGTCGAAGCTGCGGACGGTCCGCATGATGTCGATGCCCTTGAAGTTCTCCGGGGTGTTCTCCTCGAAGATCGGTGTGTTCTGCACCGCGTCCTCGTAGGGGCCGGGGGTGCCGAACGTGTCCCGGGTGCTGGCGTTCCACGGGGTGGGCGGGTAGGGGTGGTAGTTGGCGATCTTGCCGTCCCTGATCACCATGTGATGGGAGAGCACGCCGCGTACGGCCTCCGTGAAGCCGACGCCGATGCTCTCGTCCGGCACGTCGAACTTCTCCCAGGTCTGGGTGCGTCCGGCGCGGACCTCCTCAAGCCCCTTCTCGGCACAGTGCAGCGCGATCGCGGCGGCGTACGCCTGGAAGTAGGTGCGGGCGCGGTTGCGTTCCAGCGCGTTGCTCCACTTCGGGATCTTCCACTCGAAGGTGGTCTCGGGCTTGGTCATCGTGCGCGGCAGGTTGATGACGACGCTGTGACCGGTCGCCTTCACATAACCGACGTCGACGAGCCCGGACAGCGCGGTGGACCAGAGGCGGGCGATGGGGCCGCCACCGGTGTCCAGTGCCAGGTGGTCCTTGCCGTCGAACCAGCGGGGCGACATCACCCAGCTGTACTTGTCGTCGAAGTTCCGCTTCTGCGGGGCGGGGATCGTGTGCTGGTTCCACGGGTGGCGGGGGTCCACCGGGTTGCCCAGCGGGTCGTGGGTGACGAACTGTTCCTTGCCCTCCCAGTCGTCGTAGTACGAACTGCCGAGCAGGATCCGGATGCCGAGGTTGATCTCGGTGAGGTCGTTGGTGACCAGTTTGCCGTCCACGATCACGCCGGGGGTGACGAACATCTTCCGTCCCCAGTCGGTCATGTTGGCGTACGTGAAGTCGCAGTGTTCGGGGTCGTTGAGCGCTCCCCAGCAGCCGAGCAGCACCCGTCGGCGGCCGACCTCCTCGTACCCGGGCAGCGCCTCGTAGAAGAAGTCGAACAGGTCGTCGTGCAGGGGAACGACCCGCTTCATGAACTCCACGTACCGCATGAGACGGCTGAGGTAGTCCGTGAAGAGCTGGACGGACGCGACCGTTCCCACACCGCCCGGGTAGAGCGTGGAGGGGTGCACATGGCGCCCTTCCATCAGGCAGAACATCTCCCGCGTGTAGCGGCTCACTTGAAGAGCCTCGCGGTAGAACTCTCCCTCGATGGGGTTGAGGGAGCGCATGATGTCGGCGATCGTGCGGTAGCCGTGCTCCCCGGCGTGCGGCGCCTCGGTGCGCTCGGCGAGCTCCAGGACTCCGGGGTTGGTCTCGCGGACCATCTTCTCGCAGTAGTCGACCCCGACCAGGTTCTCCTGGAAGATGTTGTGGTCGAACATGTACTCCGCCGACTCGCCCAGGTTGATGATCCACTCACCGAGGTTCGGCGGCTTCACCCCGTAGGCCATGTTCTGCGTGTACACGGAACATGTGGCGTGGTTGTCGCCGCAGATCCCGCAGATGCGGCTGGTGATGAAGTGGGCGTCCCGGGGGTCCTTGCCCCGCATGAAGACGCTGTAGCCACGGAAGACCGACGAGGTGCTGTAGCACTCCGCGACCCGCTTCTGCTTGAAGTCGATCTTCGTGTGAATGCCGAGACTGCCTACGATCCGGGTGATCGGATCCCAGGCCATCTCGACGAGGCCACTGCCGTCGCCGGCCGCCTTCGTCGTGGGTGCCATTGTGTGTGCCATGACCCTTCTGGGGAGTGGGAGTTGATGGAGGAGGGAGCGGGGCGGAAACGGGACGGTCACCGATCGCGGGGTGCGGGCACCCGGCGGACGCCGCGCCTGTCACCGGGGCGATCGGTACCCGGTGGTCAGCTTGGAGCCCTTGTGACGCCACTTCGGTTCCTTGTCCACGGTCTTCGCCGTGATCGACCGGAGCCTGCGGATCACCGCCCCGTATGCTCCGCTGGCGGCGCTGGAGACCTTGCCTCCGGGCGGTTCGTCCATGAACGGCATGAACTTGTCGGGGAATCCGGGCATGGTGCAGGCGATACAGATACCGCCGACGTTCGGGCAGCCGCCGATGCCGTTCATCCAGCCGCGCTTGGGTACGTTGCACTTGACGACGGGACCCCAGCAGCCGAGCTTGACCAGGCATTTGGGCGAGTCGTACGTGGTGGCGAACTGGCCCTGCTCGTAGTAGCCGGCCCGGTCGCACCCCTCGTGCACGGTGGCTCCGAAGAGCCAGGCCGGGCGCAGCTTGTCGTCCAGCGGAATCATCGGCGCGGATCCCACCGCCTGGTAGAGCAGGTAGGTGAGGGTCTCCGAGAAGTTGTCCGGCTGGATCGGGCAGCCGGGCACGCACACGATCGGGATGCCGGCCTTCGAGGTCCAGTCCCAGCCCAGGTAGTCGGGTACGCCCATGGCACCGGTCGGGTTGCCGGCCATCGCATGGATGCCGCCGTAGGTGGCGCAGGTGCCGATGGCGACGACCGCCAGGGCCTTGGGCGCCAGCCGGTCGATCCACTCACTCGTGGTGATCGGCTGGCCGGTCTCGGGGTTGTCGCCGAAGCCGCACCAGTACCCCTCCTGCTTGATCGATTCGTTGGGGACGGACCCCTCGACGACCAGCACGAAGGGATCGATCTCGCCACGTTCGCCCTTGAAGAACCACTCGATGAAGGTGTCCGCACCGCCTACCGGACCGCTTTCGAAGTCGATCAGGGGCCAGTGGACCTGGATCTTGGGCAGCCCGGGCAGCACACCGAGCACGATCTCCTCGATGCTGGGCTGCATCGCCGCGGTCAACGACACCGAGTCGCCGTCACAGCTCAGCCCCGCATTGATCCAGAGGATGTGGATCGGGGACTCCTCGTCGGCGGCCGCACCGTCTGCCTGGGCGCCGACCGTGTTCGCTGTTGCTGCACCCATGGGGATGCCTCCTTGGAGAGCTCTGCGATGAATGCCCGCATTTCGGCGTTCATGTCCAGCTAACAGTCAGCCGGTCCGGGTGCGACGGCGAGCGCGGCCGTTGCGGTGACATGGCGGTCCCGGCCGGCGGAAGGATCCGCCGTGCGCGTGCCGGGAACGCCGGTGCCGAGGTGGTGCGGAGTCCGGGCCGGGGGTTCCTTGCGTACGAAGGCGCGGCGCAGCGAGTGGTAGGGCGCGTCCGGGTCGAAGAAGATGGACCGCATCGCGGCCAGTTCCTCCTGCCGGTGGACGGCCAGCGGCTTGACCGTCTCGTGGCGCTCCAGCGCCGGCTTCTTCCGGGCGATCCGGGCCTGTACGTCGGTCGACGAGGCCAGTCGGACGGCCAGTCGGAGGGCCTCGCCCGGGAAGTCCTGGGGCGGGCAGGCGACCGTCCGGTCCACCAGGCCGAGCCGTTCGGCGGCTTCGGCGCCGAGCGGCAGCGCTTCGTGGACGAGCCGTTCGGCGACGTCGGGGCCCACTCGGCGCGGCAGAGTGCGGGTCCAGTACTCCGAGCCGGACAGTCCCATCAGCCGGTAGTGCGGGTTGAGGACCGATCCCTTGCGGCACCAGACCTCGTCGGCAGCCAGGGCGAGCATTGCTCCTCCGGCGGCGGCGTTGCCGCCCACGGCGGCGATCACCAGCCGGTCGGTGGTGGTCAGCACGGCCTGCACCAGGTCGTTCATGGCGTTGATGTTGGCCCAGGACTCCTCGGCGGGGTCGGCCGCCGCCTCGATGACGCCCAGGTGGATGCCGTTGGAGAAGAAGTCCCGGCCGCCGCCCAGCACCAGGACCGAGGTGGGCCGGGAGCAGGCGGTCCGGTAGGCGTCCAGGAGGCGCGTGCAGTGCGTGGTGCTCATCGCCCCGCCGGGGAACGAGAACATGAGATGTCCGACGGCGCCGGTCTCCCCGTAGCGGATGTCGGTCCAGGTTCCGCGGCGCTCGGGTGCGCCCGGCGGGAGCGGGTCCTCGGGCAGCGGAGGCAATCGGTCGCCGAGCGCCAGGACGGCGGGGAGTTTGAGCGGGGCGGGCTCTCCCGGCCGCCGCCTGGCCCGCAGCTCCGGGATCCATACGGCGCCGTCCGGGGTCGCCCGGCAGACCGCGCCGACCCGCGTGGCGAGCAGCTCTCCGGGGCGGCCGCGCAGCCGGTCCTCGGGGTGTCCCCCGTGCAGGAACCACTCGCCGCCGAGCAGTTCGTCCAGTACACCGGGGTACGAGTCGGCTGCCCGCAGCTTGCGCAGCACGGTCTCCGTGGAGTCGGACCGCCAGTCGATCCGCCGGAGTTCCTGGCGGAAGTACGGCCGGGTGCCGCCCGTGGCCCGTGTGCAGTCCTGGGGCCGGGGTCTGTACGTCCCCGAGGCGAACCGGTCGACGGCGAGCAGCACGGCCGCCAGCGCCGCGTCGGAGACCTCGTTGCGGTACAGGTCGCTCTTGCCGACGCGTGGTACGGAGAACCCGACCGACGCCCAGACGTCTCCGGCGTCCATCTCCTCGTCGGCCTGCAGAACCGTCACTCCCCAACGGGTGACGCCCTCATGGATCGCCCAGTCGAGCGAGGACGGACCGCGGTCGCCGACAGGTCCCGGATGGACGATGAGGCACGTGTGCGCCGACCACACGTCCCGCGGGATGGCCGTCCTGAGCATCGGAGCCACCATCAGTTCGGGTGCGAACCGTCGGACCGCGTCCCGCAGATGGCCGTCGGAGAGCGCGAGTTCGACCGCCACGCTGTGGCCGCGGTCCCGCAGCTCGGCGTGGACGCGCTGAGTGAGGCTGTTGAACGCACTCGCGACGAGCAGGATGTGCACGGCGGACTCCCAGCGGTTCTGCGGCTCCCGGCCGGAGCAGGTCCGGCCGGCTGCAAGCCTCGGACACGCGGAACGGGCTCCGCGGGCGCCGGGGCGGCGGAGTCACTCGAAAGGGAACGTCCTGCGGCCACTCGACGGCCGGAACACGGGCCATGGGAGCGACAGCGCATCGGGGCCGGCCCGCTCGGCCCGTCGACTCAGAGCCTGTCGGGTGACCTTCGATCGGAAAGCGGACGCGGTCTGGTGCGTGCGATTCCAAGGCGCCGGAAGGCCCTCGGATGGGGTCTCCCCTGCTCGAACGAAGCTGAGAGCTTGGGGAAGGAGCTACTAGGGTATTTCGGCAACGCGGGAAGCGTGCGTGCCAGGGCGTGGCCGCCCGATCAGAGGTCACCCGACAGGCTCTCAGGTCTCGCCAGCGCCCCTGCTCTGCCGCCTGGCCCGCTTTCCGACCACTGCGGCGGCCGCGGAGGCGCTGCCCGCGAAGGCGAGCGCGACCATCCACGGCTGGTTGAACACATACCAGGTGACATGGTCGAGGGAGTAACGGCCGGGGCCGGCCAGTCCGATCGCTGCGGCAGTGAAACCGAGGAACGCCGGGTACTCGTACCCGCCGCGATACGCGAAGAAGCCCGCGGGCGCGTGCACGGCGACGGCGCCCGCCATGGCGCCCGCCGCCGCCGCACCGGCGGCGGGGGTGGCGAGGCCGAGGGCCAGCAGGGCACCGCCGCCCGCCTCGCCGAGTCCGGCGGCGACGGCGCTGTGCTTGGGCGGGTGGAAGCCCATGGCCTCCATGCTCGCGGTGGTTCCTTCGATGCCCTTGCCGCCGAACCAGCCGAACAGCTTCTGGGTGCCGTGCGCGGCCAGGACCGCGCCGGTGCCGACGCGCAGGACAAGAAGGCCGAGGTCACGCCGGTTGGCGCAGGTCATGGGGGCTCCGCGGGGTAGTGGGTGTGATCCGGGTTACGGATCCACTCTCCGCGCCCCGGCAGGTGGACGTACCCCGGTACTACTCCGTCCGGGGGATGGTGTCGGGTGGTCGGCCCGGTGCGACGAACGCCATTATGCAACTTGTTGCACAATGGCGTTCCGGTGGTCTACAACTGGCGCAACGACACTGCGCGAGGAGCCGCCGGATGACCCCGTACCCGAATCTGCTGAGCCCGCTCGACCTCGGGTTCACCACCCTTCCCAACCGGGTGCTGATGGGGTCGATGCATGTCGGCCTGGAAGAGGCCGAGCGCGGCTTCGAGCGGATGGCGGCGTTCTACGCCGCCCGCGCCCGCGGCGGAGTCGGGCTCATGGTCACCGGGGGCATCGCGCCGAACGACCGAGCCCGTCCCTATCCCGGCGGCGCCAAGCTGACCACCGAGGCGGAGGCCGAGCAGCACGCCCAGGTCACCGCCGCCGTGCATGCGGCGGGCGGCCGGATCGCGATGCAGATCCTCCACTTCGGCCGGTACGCGCACCATCCGGATCTGGTGGCGCCGAGCGCGATCCAGGCCCCGATCAGCCCCTTCACCCCGCACGCCCTGACGGACGACGAGGTCGAGGAAACCATCGAGGACTTCGTGCGGACCGCCGAGCTGGCACGGCAGGCAGGCTACGACGGTGTCGAGATCATGGGCTCCGAGGGCTATCTGATCAATGAGTTCATAGCCACCGGGACCAACCACCGCACCGACCGCTGGGGCGGCTCGTACGAGAACCGCATCCGGTTCCCCGTGGAGATCGTGCGACGGGTCCGCGAGCGGGTCGGCAGCGACTTCATCCTGATCTACCGGCTCTCGATGCTGGACCTGGTGCCTGGCGGCTCCTCGCTGCAGGAGGTCGTGCAGCTCGCCCGGGAGATCGAGGCGGCCGGGGCCACGATCATCAACACCGGAATCGGCTGGCACGAGGCCCGCATCCCCACCATCGCGACGTCCGTGCCGCGCGGTGCGTACACCTGGGTCACCGAGAAGGTGCGCGGGGCCGTCTCCGTACCGCTGGTGACCAGCAACCGCATCAACACCCCCGAGGTCGCCGAGGAGATCCTCGCTTCGGGGCGGGCGGACATGGTGTCCATGGCCCGGCCGTTCCTCGCCGACCCGGACTTCGTCGCCAAGGCGAGCGCGGGGCGTGCCGACGCGATCAACACCTGCATCGGCTGCAACCAGGCGTGCCTCGACCACACGTTCAGCGGAAAGATCACCTCCTGTCTGGTCAATCCGCGCGCCTGCCACGAGACCGAACTCACGTTGTCGCCGACCCGGACCCGTAAGCGCGTCGTGGTCGTCGGCGCGGGTCCCGCCGGGCTCGCGTGCGCCGTATCGGCGTCCGAGCGCGGGCACGAGGTGACGCTCTTCGACGCGGCCGACGAGATCGGCGGCCAGCTGAATGTGGCGCGCCGGATCCCCGGCAAGGAGGAGTTCGACGAGACGCTGCGCTACTTCCGCACCCGGCTCGCGGAGCAGCAGGTCGAGCTCCGGCTCGGTACGAAGGCGACGCCGGACACGCTCGACGGCTTCGACGAGATCGTCCTCGCCACCGGCGTCACACCCCGCTCCCCCGCGATCCCGGGCCTGGACCACCCCAGCGTGGTCAGCTACCTCGACGTCCTGCGCGACGGGGCGCCCGTCGGACAGCGGGTCGCGATCATCGGTGCGGGCGGGATCGGCTTCGACGTCGCCGAATTCCTGACGGACGGCGGCGATGCGGCGAGCCTCGACCCGGCGGTGTTCTTCCGGCACTGGGGGGTCGACACCGCGTACCAGGAGCGTGGCGGCCTGCGTCTCCCCGAGCGCCCGAAGCCGCCGCGCACCGTACATCTCCTGCAGCGCAGGACGAGCAAGGTGGGCGCGGGGCTGGGCAGGACGACCGGCTGGATCCACCGCACGGAACTGCGGCACCGAGGCGTCACGATGATCGCGGGCGCCACGTACGACCGCATCGACGACGACGGTCTGCACCTGACGGTCGACGGCGAGCAGCACCTCCTGCCGGTGGACACGGTGGTGCTCTGCGCAGGTCAGGAGCCACGGCGCGAACTGTACGAGGAGCTGATCGCCGCGGGCCGTACGCCGCACCTGATCGGCGGCGCCGACGTCGCCGCCGAACTGGACGCCAAGCGGGCCATCCGCCAGGGAACGGAGCTCGCGGCAGCCCTGTGACGCCCGGGCCGTCCCTAGGATGCTCTCCATGTCACTCCCGCACGCGATCCTCACCGCCCTGCTCGAAAAGCCGTCGTCGGGGCTGGAGCTGACCCGCAGGTTCGACCGGTCGATCGGCTACTTCTGGTCGTCCACGCACCAGCAGATCTATCGCGAGCTGGGAAAGCTGGAGCAGGCCGGGCAGATCCGGGCCCTGCCGTCGGTACAGCCGGCCCGTGGGCAGAAGAAGGAGTACGAGGTCCTGCCCTCCGGCCGCGCGGCACTGTCCGCGTGGGTGGCGCTCCGCGAGGACCCGAAGCAGATCCGCGATCCGCTGCTGCTGCGGATGCGCGCGGCGGCGGTGGTCGGCGCACCGGGCCTGGACGCGGAACTACGCCGCCACCTGGAGCTGCACCGGAAGCAGCTGGCCGAGTATCTGGCGATCGAGGAGCGGGACTTCCCGCCGGAGCGGAACTCGGAGGAGGACCGGCTGCGGCATCTCGTACTCCGCGGCGGCATCGATCTGGAGAACTTCTGGATCGGCTGGCTTACACGCGCTCTGGACGGGATCCCGGCCACCGGGTCGGGCCCGTCGGCGGGGTAGGGGATCTCCGCCCATGTCCTTGGGGTCATGGGGGAGGCCGTTATGGCCCGCCGACCGGCGTCCTGCCGAGTTCCGGTCGCAGCGTCAGCTGGTCCGTCGTGCGGGGGCTGCCGATCACGACCCGAGACGGCACACTCGGCGCCGGCTCCGCCTCGATCCTGGCCCGGTACGCCGACGGCGTCGTCCCGTCCTGCGCCCGGCTGAGCAGAATGACTCCCCGCACCGCCGCCGCCGACCCCAGCAGCGCAGGGACCAGCGCGATCGTCCCACCCTGGAGGCGTTCGCCGAGCAGCGCCAGACCTATCGCCGCGGCGGCAACGGGATTGGCGAGGGTCACGACCGCGAGCGGCGCGCCGAGACCACCCTGGTAAGCGGTCTGCGAGAGCAGCAGGCCCCCCATCGCGAAGGCCGAGACGAGCAGCGCCACTGTCACCAGGCGCCAGCTGAAGAGCGGGCCCGTGTGGTCCGTGACCGCCACCGTCAGTGTCTGGGTGAGCGCCGAGGCGACGCCCGACGTGATGCCGGATGCCGCAGCGTGCCTCAGTCCGGGGCGGGCCCCCGGCCGGCTGAGTCCGGCAACGACCGCCATGGTCGCCGCACCGACCGCAAGCGCCTCGACCAGGCTCAGCGTCTCGTGCGGTGCGGAGCCGCCCGCCGTCAGCAGCAGGGCGCCCAGGCCGAGCAGGGTGAGGACCGTGCCGCGCCATTCGGTCCCGGTCACCCGGCGCCCGGCGGCGCGCGCACCCAGCGGTACGGCGGCGACCAGCGTCAGCGCGCCGAGCGGCTGGACGAGGGTGAGGGGCCCGTACTTCAGCGCCACGACATGCAGCAGCGCGCCACCGGCGTTGAGTCCGACCGCCGACCACCACGCCCCGCGCCCGAGCATCCGGAGCACTCCGGTGCCCGGATCGGTGCGTCCGGCGAGCCGGGCCTGAGCCACCGCCGCCGAGGCGTACGCGGCGGCGGAGACCAGGGAGAGGGCGACGGCGATCAGCGTGGCGTTCATGGCCGGCCCCCGGACGACGAGGCGTACGCCTGGGAGGCGGCCGGGTCGGGAACACGGGACACCGGCAGCGCGGTACGGGCGGGCGCGGGCTCGCCCCCTGCACCGGAAGGCCACGGCAGATGCCCTCGGACCGGCTCCGTCCGCTGGAGCCGCAGCGTCGCGAGCGCTACGGCGAGCAGCGCGCTGACGACGATCGAGTCGAGCCAGTAGTGGTTGGCGGTGCCGACTATCACCAGCAGGGTGACGAGCGGGTGCAGCAGCCACAGCCAGCGCCACCGCGAACGCGTCGCGACGATCAGTCCGACGGCGACCATCAGCGCCCAGCCGAAGTGCAGCGAGGGCATCGCGGCGAACTGGTTCGCCATCGAGTCGGTCGCCGGAGTGTCTCCGTACACCGTCGGCCCGTACACCTGGCCGGTGTCGACGAGTCCGGCGGCGTCCAGCATCCGCGGCGGGGCGAGCGGGAACAGCAGGTGGAGTGCGAGAGCGGCACCGGTGAGCACGGCGAGGATCCGGCGCGACCATACGTAGTGGCGCGGGCGGCGCCAGTACAGCCAGGCCAGGAAGAGCAGCGTGGCCGGGAAGTGCACGGTCGCGTAGTAGGTGTTCGCGACGCGGATCAGCGTCTCGCTGTGCAGCAGCGCGCCCTGCACGGCGCCCTCGCTCGGCAGATGCACCGCGCGTTCGAAGTCCCAGACGTGTCCGGCGTTGCGGTACGCCTCCTCGACGTGACCGTTCGCGGCCTGCCGGCCGAACTTGTAGACCACGAAGAGCCCTACGACGAGAAGGAGCTCGCGGACGAGAGGCGGTCGGGCAGAAGTGTCCGGCTCCCCATCTGCGGGCTCGCTACGGGCGTACGTCACCCGGTGCCCCTTTGCTGACGAAGCAGTGTTACCGCGGCATGGTCCAGTCCATGCCGCATCGATACGCCAGTGTACCGATACGTTGGCGTATCGGTACACGCGCGTTTCGGTACACTGGCGTATCGGAAGACCTCGTCGCACAGCCGCAGAGAGGGAAAGCACATGTCGTCGCACGATTCCGTGCAGGAACAGGCCCGCACCTCGCGTCGCTCGAAGATCACGCCGGAGCGGGCGCAAGAGTTCTACACGGCCGTGCTCGAGATGCTCAGGGAGAGCGGATACGAATCGCTCACCATGGAGGGGGTCGCCTCCCGCACCCGGTGCGGGAAGTCCACGCTCTACCGGCAGTGGGGCTCCAAGCCGGAGCTGGTCGTCGCGGCGCTGCACAGCACCCAGCGAATGCTGCTCTCGCACATCGACACGGGCTCGCTCGCCGGTGACCTGCGTTTGGCGGCCCAGGCCATCAGCGCGGGTTCCGGACGGGACACCCCACTGCTGCACGCACTCAGCCATGCCGCACTGCAGAGCCCGGAGCTGCTCTGCGCGCTGCGCGAGGCACTGGTCCTGCCGGAGATCGCAGCGATCGACGTCATGGTCCGGCGGGCCATGGAGCGTGGCGAGATCCCCATGGACAACCCCGCGGCGGAGTTCGTCTCCGCGCAGCTGCTGGGCGTGGTGCGGGCCAGGCCCCTGCTGGAGGCGAAGATCGCGGATGAGGCATATCTCACCCGCTTCGTGGAGAGCGCCATTTTCCCCGCACTGGGACTGGATCCGGCCGACACCGGGTCCTGATGAACGTGGGCCGTCGTCCGAGCGGATGACGAGGGCCCGCCTGCGCCGCACCGTGGGGACGGGGGCGGCGCACCGTCCGGCCGGCCGGTGGCTTCTCCGGGAGTCACCGGCCGCCCGCGCTCACCGGCTAGTCCACAAAACAAACGATTGGTAGATTCATTTCGGCGACGAGTTCGGCACCAGCGGAGGCGGACCATGGACATCGGCAGTCCCATCGACTTCACCGGGCGAACGGCAATCGTCACCGGTGGCACGAAGGGCATCGGCGCCGCGATCGCCGAGGCATTCCTCTCCGCAGGCGCGGAGGTGCTGGTCTGCGGGCGCAATGAACCGTCGGAGCTGCCGGCTGCCGGTGGGCGGACCGCTCGCTTCCGGTCGGTCGATGTCCGCGACCCGGCGGCGTCCGCCGCACTCGTCGACGCCGCGGTGGAGCGGTACGGACGGCTGGATGTGCTCGTCAACAATGCGGGCGGCTCCCCCGACGCCGACGCGGCGACCGCGTCGCCGCGGTTCGTCGAGAAGGTCGTCGCGCTGAATCTGCTGGCGCCGTTCTATGTGGCGCAGGCGGCGAACCGGGTCATGCAGCGACAGGACGGCGGCGGCTCGGTGATCAACATCGGCAGTGTCTCCGCACACACCCCGCAGCCGGGCACCGCCGCCTACTCGGCGGCGAAGGCGGGGCTGCTGGCACTGACCCGGGCACTGGCCCTGGAATGGGCACCGAAGGTGCGCGTCAACCACATCACGACCGGACTGATCCGCACCGAGAGCGCGGCGTCGGCGTACGGCGAGGACGGGGGTGCGGCGGTGGCGGATGTCATTCCGATGCGGCGGATGGCGGTGCCGGACGATGTCGCGCGCGCCTGTCTGTACCTGGCCGGCGATCTCGCGGCGTATGTCAACGGCGCCGATCTGGCGGTGCACGGCGGCGGCGAGGTGCCGGCCCGGTTCCTCGCCGCGAAGGGCCGGTAGCGGGAGGGGCTCAGGGGGTGGCCCCGACCGGGCCGCCCCCTCCTCCGTCCTGCGCGTTGCCCGATCTCCATCCCGCCTGCTTTCAAGAGGGGCTCGTCGACAGCCGCCGGGCGGCCGCCGTGGCTGAGCCCCCAGAGGCGGACGGTGTATACGACGCGGACGCAACATTGATGACGGAACGTCAGGAGATCGATACGACTGCGGCGCGGCACCGACCACCGGCGGGCGAGCGTTCTCGTCCCCTTGACGATATTAACCGAACCCCTTATCGTCTCCATGACGACAATGAGGGGGTTTCGACATGGCCGACATCACCAAACGGTTCGGCTGGCGCCATCTGCGCTCCGCACCCACCGCCCACATCCGCCACCATGACCGCGGCCGGCTCACGCACGACGGACCGGGACTGAGCTTCTGGTACCGGTCGCTGCACGCCGCACTCTCCGAAGTACCGGTCAACGACCGCGAGTTGGCGATGGCTTTCCACGCACGCACGTCCGACTTCCAGGACGTCACCGTGCAGGCCACCGTGACGTACCGGATCAGCGACCCCGCCGATGCTGCCGCCCGGCTCGACTTCTCCGTCGACCCCGACACCGGCGTCTGGCGCGGTGCGCCGTTGGAGCAGATCGCCACCCTCCTCACCGAGACCGCGCAGCAGCACACCCTCGACGTGCTGGCCCGCACCCCGCTGGCCGGCGCGCTGGTCGACGGGGTCGCGGCGGTACGGGAACGGGTCGCCGAGGGGCTGGCCGCCGAGCCCCGGCTGCCCGCCACCGGCATCGATGTGGTGGCGGTGCGCGTGGTCGCGATCCGCCCCGAGGCAGAGGTGGAGCGCGCGCTGCGCACCCCGGCCCGGGAGCAGATCCAGCAGGAGGCCGACCGGGCGACGTACGAACGCCGGGCGGTGGCCGTCGAGCGCGAGCGGACCATCGCGGAGAACGAACTGGCCAGCCAGATCGAACTCGTGCGCCGTGAGGAGCAGTTGGTCAAGCAGCGCGGTACCAACAGCCGGCGCGAGGCGGAGGAGAACGCGGCAGCCGACGGGGTACGCGCAGAGGCCGAGGCGGCGCGCAAGGTGCGGCTCGCCCGCGCCGAGGCAGAGGCCGCACGCGAGGTCGGTGCCGCGCGCGCCGAGTCGCAGGCGGCCTGGCTGCGGGTGCACGGCGAAGTGAACGCCTCGACGCTGCACGCCCTGGCCGCCACCCGGCTCGCCGAGAACCTGCCGCGCATCGACAGCCTCACGCTCTCCCCCGATGTCCTCACCGACCTGCTCGCCAAGCTCGGCCGGCCCGGCCCGGAGACACGCGCGTGAGCCTCGCCCCGCGCGCGGTGCTCGTGCACCGCACCACCGAGTACGAGGAGTTGCTCGCCCGGCACGGCACACACGGCCAGGCCGCGTTCTTCCTGTCCACCCGCGGCCGCTCCATCGAGGAGGTGGCGCGGCGGCACGAGCGGACGCAGCAGGCTCTCGCCGATGTGGCGGCGGCCGTACCGCTCCAGTGGCGCCAGTCGCGGGTCGAGCGCGCGGATCTCGACCGCTTCCTCTTCGGTCCGGAGGACGTGGTGGTCGTGGTCGGACAGGACGGGCTGGTCGCCAACGTCGCCAAATATCTCTCCGGCCAGCCCGTCGTGGGCATCGACACCGATCCCGGACGCAACCCGGGGGTACTGGTGCGCCACCGCCCGGGCGATGTGGCCGCCCAGTTCCGGGCGGCCGCATCGCCCGGCAGGTCAACGGACGATCTCACCATGGTCGAGGCCGTGGCCGACGACACCCAGCGCCTCCTCGCCCTCAATGAGATCTACCTGGGCCCGCCCGGCCACCAGACGGCGCGATACCGTCTCGGCCCCGACGCCCCGGACTCCCCCGCCGAACCACAGGCATCCTCCGGGGTCCTGGTCGGCACCGGCACCGGCTCCACGGGCTGGCTGCGCTCGCTGTGGCAGGAGCGCAGGAGCGCACTGTCGCTGCCGCGTCCGACCGACCCCCGGCTGGTTTGGTTCGTACGTGAAGCGTGGCCTTCGCCCACGACCGGCACCTCGCTGGTGGCGGGCGAACTGAGGCGGGAACAGCGGCTGCGGCTCACGGTCGAGTCGGACCGGATGGTGGTCTTCGGTGACGGAATGGAGTCCGACGCACTTGAATTGACGTGCGGTCAGACGGTGCGGCTCGGCATCGCGGCGACCTCGCTGCGGCTGACGGTCTGAGCACGCACCATCCACTCGGCACCCGCCCATGGCGCCGCGAGCCGTTGACAGTGACTACGTTCAGTAGCGGCCCCCGCTGAGGCTCCTTCGAACTCCTCCCGGTGCTCGGCGGTCGGCGGTCGGCGGTCGGTGGTCGGCGGTCGGCGGTCGGCGGTCGGCGGTCGGCGGTCGGCGGTCGGCGGTCGGCGGTCGGCCAGAGAACCACTGATGGCAGGCGGGTCGTTCGCCGGGTGAGGCGCCGGGTCACGAGCGTGGTGGCAGCCGCGATGCGTGGGCCACGAGGAACAGGAACAGTCCGCAGGCGGCGACCAGGATCCAGCCCGGACGGGATGCGTGTGCCACGCCCTCTTCAAGATACCGATTCATCCGGGTGCTCAGATGACGTGCGGCCACGGGCCCGTCGCAAGAGGTGCCTCGCCAGCAACATCACCCAGACCACCAGAAGGAGCGCCGCGACAACCCTCAACCAGGGGGCAGTGCCGCTACTGGCTGCTGTCCACCCATAGAACACGATGCTCAAGCACATCCCACCCGGGCCATCGAAGAACTCGTCCCTCGGATTTCGTGACATCCCCACCCCCCTCCTACTCTCCCAAGTCTCCGCCCGCGCCACTCCTGGCCCTACTCAGGATCCGTCCCATATCCCCAGACGCTTGAGTCGGCGCTGCCGGAGGCGCTCTGACACCGCCGTGAGGGCGAAGACAAGGCCCAGAGCCAGCCCGAAGATCACAGCGAACAGAGGGTCGTCGGGTTCCTCCTCACGCGACAGCATCAAGAAGAAGACCGTGAAGGGAACGGCCACGCAGAGACCGGTGCCGATCGGGTGTCGGGCCACCCATTTCTGGATTCGAGTCGGCCGCCGCTGCCCACCCAGGGCTCGATCCCAGGTCCAGAAGGCATCGCCCAGAGACCGCCGCCGGTTCGCCATGGCAGAAGCATATGGCAGCCGATCAGCGGCCCTCCCCCGGCGGGGGGCTTGTGGTCAAGCCGCGGTGAATCGTTCCGGGTTTGACCGAGGCTCGATCTCTTGGAAGGATCGGGATCGTTATGTCGAAGCCATACCCGAAGGAAGTCCGTGAACGGGCCGT
>NZ_JBSFYR010000070.1:0-41507 GCF_053599875.1 Streptomyces sp. NPDC005151
GCGCCGGGGGGGCCGCCGGGGCGCCCGCGCCCCCCCCCCCCCGCGTCCGGTGCGCGCGCCCTGTGCGGTCGGGGCGCGCACGATGTGCGCCTCCCGCCGGAATGCATACCGTCCACTCACCGCCCTGGTCCGGCTCTGGGTTGCCGTGCCGTTCGTCTACGGCCTGTACGAACTGATCCGCAGGGCCGCGCAGCTCTTCACCGGCTGACCCTGGCGGACTCGACCCGCACCGTAACAACGACAAAGCCCCGGTCGTCGAGACGACCGGGGCTTCTGCTGGTGCGCGATACTGGGATTGAACCAGTGACCTCTTCCGTGTCAGGGAAGCGCTCTCCCGCTGAGCTAATCGCGCAGGGTGACCCTGCGTGTACTGCGTGCGCGATACTGGGATTGAACCAGTGACCTCTTCCGTGTCAGGGAAGCGCTCTCCCGCTGAGCTAATCGCGCGGGGGATCCTTGTGGACCAGTGGACGATACTGGGATTGAACCAGTGACCTCTTCCGTGTCAGGGAAGCGCTCTCCCGCTGAGCTAATCGTCCTTGGAGGTGGAGACGGGATTTGAACCCGTGTAGACGGCTTTGCAGGCCGTTGCCTCGCCTCTCGGCCACTCCACCAGGAGTGCAGGGGTTCGGGAAAAGATCCCCCACTTCGAGCGGACGACGAGATTCGAACTCGCGACCCTCACCTTGGCAAGGTGATGCTCTACCAACTGAGCCACGTCCGCTTGTCGTTTCCGTTTCACTTGCGTGTCCCGGCGACGTGTTGAACTCTAGCGGATTCCTGGGCCAGTACAAAAACGCGTTTGTGCAGCGTGCTGAGGTGCGCTCGCCCCGGCGCAGGTCGCCGCGCGCCGTCCTAGACTCACCCACGTGCTCGACCTCGCTCCAATGGCCCGCTTCGGCGGCCTCGTCGCGTCCGATCTGCGGGACGTGACCAGTGACCCCTCAGCCCTCGACTCGTCCGGCTTCTGGGCGGTATGTGCCGATTTCGAGGGCCGTCTCGTCTGCGCCCGCTTCGGGACCGTACGGACCGAACCGGTGCCCGCACCCGTCCCCGGGGCCTGGCGCGGGCCCGGAGCCGGCGACTGGGTCTCGTCCCTGGACCGTGCCGCGTACACCGCGGGCGTACGCCGGATCCGCGAGCACATCGCGGCGGGCGAGGTCTACCAGGCCAACCTCTGCCGGGTGATGACCGCGGAGCTGCCGGACCCGGCCGCCGCCGACGTCGACGCCCTCACCGCGCTGCTCGCGCGCGGCAACCCCGCCCCGTACGCAGGAACGATTCGGCTGCCCGCGCACGGCGTGGAGATCGCCACCGCGTCCCCCGAACTCTTTCTGAGCCGGGACGGACGGACCGTCGAGTCCGGACCGATCAAAGGCACCGGCCGCACCGAGGCGGATCTGCTGGAGAAGGACCACGCCGAGAACGTGATGATCGTCGACCTGGTCCGCAACGACCTGGGCCGGGTCTGCGCCACCGGATCGGTCACCGTCCCCGACCTCTGCGTGGTGGAGAAGCACCCCGGGCTCGTCCACCTCGTCTCCACCGTGCGCGGCCGCCTCACCGACGGCGCCGGCTGGCCCGAACTGCTCGCCGCCGCGTTCCCGCCCGGCTCCGTCACCGGTGCACCCAAATCCAGCGCGCTCCGCATCATCGAGTCCCTGGAGACCGCACCCCGGGGTCCGTACTGCGGCGGCATCGGCTGGGTCGACGCCGACCGGGCCACCGCCGGTCTCGCCGTCGGCATACGGACTTTCTGGATCGACCGGACCGGAGTGGCCCCGGTCCTCAGGTTCGGCACCGGCGCCGGGATCACCTGGGGCTCCGATCCGGAGCGCGAATGGGACGAGACCGAGCTCAAGGCCGCCCGGCTGCTCGCTGTAGCGTCGGGCGCCCACCAAGAAACTGGAAGGACCGCATGATGTGGATGTGGGTCAACGGCGAACTGCGTGACGCCGCCGACGCCCGGGTGTCCGTGCTCGACCACGGACTGACCGTCGGGGACGGGATCTTCGAGACCGTCAGGACCACCGGGGGCCACCCCTTCGCCCTCACCCGGCACCTCGACCGGCTGACCCGCTCGGCCCGCGGTCTCGGACTGCCCGACCCCGACCTCGACGAGGTGCGCCGGGCCTGCGCCGCCGTCATCGAGGCCAACCCGATGGAACTCGGCCGGCTCCGCATCACGTACACCGGCGGCCTCTCCCCGCTCGGCTCCGACCGCGGCAATGACGGGCCGAGCCTGGTCGTCGCGCTCGGGGAGGCCGAGCGCCGCCCCGACACCACCGCCGTGATCACCGTCCCGTGGACCCGCAACGAACGCGGCGCACTGGCCGGGCTCAAGACCACCTCGTACGCGGAGAACGTCGTCGCCCTCGCCCGCGCCCATGAGCAGGGCGCATCCGAGGCGCTCTTCGCCAACACCGTCGGACAGCTCTGCGAAGGCACCGGGTCGAATGTCTTCGTCGTCCTCGACGGACAGCTCCACACCCCGCCGGTCGCCTCCGGCTGCCTCGCCGGGATCACCCGCGCTCTGGCCGTCGAATGGTCCGGGGCGCTGGAGACCGAGCTGCCCCTGGGCGTCCTGGAGCACGCCGAGGAGATCTTCCTGACCTCCACCCTCCGGGACGTCCAGGCCGTCCACCGGGTCGACGGTCGCGAGCTGCCCGGCGGACCCGGCCCGGTGACGGCCAAGGCCATGCGGGTCTTCGAGGAGCGCGCCGGCAACGACCTCGATCCGTGAGCCGGGCCCATGACCCGGCCCGAGCCGTACAACGGTCCCGAGCCGCGGGCACCGTTCGGGCCGTAGAGCGGAACCGGTCCGCAAAACCGGGTGACGGGCCGCGGCGCAGCGGATAGAACACCGGTGATGACCACGACCCTCCGGCCGACCGGGCCGATCCAGCAAGGCGCCGACGGCGCGAGGAAGCGCGCGTACGACGTGTGCGACAACGGACGCCCCGTCGGGGCCCTCGAGATCGGCACCAAGCCCGGGTCGGGGGGGACGACAGGGACCATCCGCGGCCTGCGGATCGCCGAACCGAACCGCAGGCGCGGCCGCGGCACCATTGCCGGGCTCGCCGCCGAGGAAGTGCTGCGCGGCTGGGGCTGTTCCCGGCTGACCGTGGAGGTCGAGCCGGACAACACGGCCGGACTGCGCCTGGCTGCTGCGCTCGGCTACACCGAGCGCAGCAGGAACATGGTCAAGGACCTGCCGCGGACCCCGCCCGTCCTGCCGGACGGGGTCACCGGGCGTCCGATGGCCGAGGACGAGTTCGCCCAGTGGGAGAGCACGGCCGTCGCCGGCTACGCGGAAACCTTTGTCGCGCGCGGCGTCCCGGCGGACGAGGCCCTGCGTATAGCCGAGACCTCCCACCGGACACATCTGCCGGACGGTCTCGACACGGAGGGCACGTACATTCATGTCCTCGTCGATGGCGACGGCCGGACCGTGGGGCATGTCTGGGTGGCGCGGTACGAAATGCACCCGGGGACGGTGGTCGGGTACGTCTTCGACGTCGAGGTGCTCGAAGAGTTCCGCGGCCGGGGGTACGGTCGCGCGCTGATGCTGGAGGCCGAACGCATCGCCCTGGCCGCCGGCGACGAACGGATGGGGCTGCACGTCCTCTCGGACAACACCCCGGCGGTCCGGCTGTACGAGTCGCTCGGCTACGAAACGACTCGGCACAACCTCGTCAAGCCGTTGTGACGGGCGGAGGGACGAGCCGGGTACGTCGCTGTCAGCCCTGCTCCGCGAGGAGCCGGTCGGCGATCTCCTCGATCCGCTCGCGCAGCCCGTCCTGACTCCTGCCGCCGTCCAGCCGCTCGCCGCCGATCACATAGGTGGGGGTGCCGGTCACACCGATGGCCTTCCCCTCCGCCTGGTCGGCGTCGACGATCAGCATGTGCCGGCCGTCGATCAGAGCGGTGTCGAACTCCTCTGCATCCAGGCCGAGTTCACGCGCCACCTCGATCAGCAGCGGCTCACCGGTACGGCCGAGCTTGTCGGTCCTGGCGAGCACGGCCTCGATGTACGGCCAGTCCTTGCCCTGCTCCGCAGCCTCCTCGGCGGCCTGGGCCGCGGCGTACGCGTGCTTGTGCTTCTCCAGCGGGAAATGCCGCAGGCGCACCTCGAGCCGGTCGCCGTACCGGGCCCGCAGGGCGTGCACATCGGTGAGGGCCCGGTGGCAGTCGGGGCACTGGAGCTCGCACCAGACGTCGAGGACGACCGGGGCTGCAGGGGTGGATTCGTTCATGGAACCAGTCTCCCAGGGCCCACGCGCGCATCCCAATCGGCACCGGCACGGGACCCGCGCACCGCAGGCCCGGTCGGCTCGGCATCTTTCGGATCGGCACCTGGGGAGGATCCCGGCCCTGAAATGTCCCTGATGTGGTCCGGGATCATGGCCGCCGCCCCGGTGGGCGGTGCAGGATGGAAGGGACGTTTCCCCGTTGCGCCTGGAGGCCCCGATGCTTGCCGAGACCATTTGCTCCGCGGTGTCAGCGGCGGGCTTGGGCATTGCCGCCGTGACCGCGTACCGGAAGCGTTTCCTCACCGCGACCCGGATTGCCGCCTACTCGCTGGTCCCGATCGGGCTGGTGCTGACCGGTGTCGTCGAGTGGGTCTCCAATATCGCCTTCAAGCCGAGCGTCTGGCTCGGCTTCGGGGTGCTAGGGGTGGCCTGGCTGCTCTTCATGATCACGCGCGCGGTCGAACGCCGCGGCGTCGGCACCCGCAAGGAACGCAGGGCCGCCGCGCGGGCGGCGCAGTCCGATGCCGTCGCGACGGCGGCGTCGGCGCCCTCCCTGGGAGTCGGCGCACCGGCGGTCCAGCCACGGGCGAAGGCGAAGCCCGAGCAGCGGGCTGCTGCCCCGGGCGAGGACTTCAGTGACATCGAGGCCATCCTGAAGAAGCACGGAATCTGAAACCGGACCGCCGGCAGCCATCGGTGATGAATCGATTCATGACTGATTCTTGACGCTGCTCACAATTGCCGGTCGGTCTCAGTCCACGGTGGGTGATCCGTGGCGGGCGCCCCGCGCCGCGGCCCGGCGCGCGAGGCTGTCCGGCCCGGGACCACGGAGTGCCTCGCAACGCTGTCCGTACGATGGGGCGACGGCCGCGGGCCAGTGCGGCCAAGGGCGCCAGTGGGGCAGACCAAGTGGCACGTGTGGCAGGGATCAAGGATGTGGGCCGGCAGGCCGGAGTCTCCGTGGGCACCGTGTCCCATGTGATCAACCGGCCCGAAGCGGTGCTGCCGGAGACCCGCGCCCGGGTCCTGGCCGCTATCGAGGAGCTCGGTTACGTACGCAGCGAGTCCGCGCGCCAGCTCAGGGCGGGACGCAGCCGGATCATGGCGCTGCTGCTCCTCGACATGGGCAACCCGTTCTTCGTCGACGTGGCCCGTGGTGCCGAGCGTGCCGCCCGTGAGGCGGGCCTCGGGGTGATGGTCTGCAACACCGGTCGGAGCCCAGCGGAGGAGGCCGAGTATCTGGGGCTCTTCGCCGAGCAGCGGGTGTGCGGCGTGCTGGTCACCCCGGCCGACGCGACCGGCCGCAATCTGGAGGCGTTCAGCCGCCACCACATCCCCTTCGTGCTGGTGGACCGGGTGGCGTCCTTGCCGGGGCACTGCGCGGTCTCCGTCGACGACGTCCGCGGTGGTTCCCTTGCCGTCGGCCACCTCCTCTCGGCCGGGCACCGCTCGGTCGCGTACGTCAGCGGCCCCGGCGACCTCCACCAGATCAGGGACCGCCGTGAAGGCGCCCTGTCGGCTCTCGACCGGGCCGGCCTGGGGCCCGAGGCGCTCGTCGAGATCCCCTCCGACCGGCTGGACGTGGCCGCGGGCCGCGACGCCGGGGCCCGGCTGCTCGGACTCGTGCCGCGGCCGACCGCCGTGTTCTGCGCCAACGACCTGCTCGCCCTCGGTGTGCTGCAGTCGCTGTACGCGGCGGGAGTCCGGGTGCCGCAGGACATCGCCATCGTCGGCTACGACGACATCGAATTCGCCGCCGCCGCTGCCGTACCGCTCACCTCGGTCCGCCGGCCGGCCGTCGTGATGGGCCGGATGGCCGCGGAACTCCTGCTGCAGGAGGCGGACGACGAGGACGGCACGCACGAGCACCGCAGTGTGGTGCTGCAGCCGGAGCTCGTCGTCCGTGCCTCCAGCGCGACGCCGCACTGAGCCACCCGGCGCTGCTCCGCCCCACATTTCCTTCCCTTCCTTCCTTGCCGCATGTCCGAAAAGGAGACACTGTGATCCTGTTCGATCTGCCGCTGCACCAACTTCTCGACTATCGCCCGGAGTCCGGTGAACCCGCCGACTTCGACTCCTTCTGGAAGCGCACCCGCGACGAGTCGGCCGCATACCCGCTCGACCCCGAATTCCAGTCGTACGACGCCGCGTTGAGCGCCATCGAGGTACACGACGTGACCTCCTCCGGCTGGGGCGGACACCGCATACGCGCCTGGCTGAACGTTCCTTCGGGCGCCGGGGACCCCTTCCGTGCGTCGTCCATTACCTCGGTTACGGCGGCGGTCGAGGGCTGTCGCACGACCATCTCGTCTGGCCCGCGGTCGGCTGGGCCACCCTGCTCGTCGACACCCGCGGCCAGGGCGCCGCCAACAGCCACTCGGCGGGTTCCGCCCCCGACCCCCACGGCGACGGGATCAGCTTCGCCGCCCGGGCCACCGTCCCGGCGCTCTACTCGGTGGTGCTGCTGGACTTGATCTGCCCGCCGTCCACGGTCTTCGCCGCGTACAACCACTGGGCGGGACCGAAGGAGATCGAGGTCTGCCCCTGGAACGGTCACGAGGGCGGCTCTTCGGTCCACCGGGCCGCCCAGCTGCGGATGTTGCGCGATCTCGGCTGATCCTGCCGGGCCGGGGGAGGCGCGGGAGAACCGGCCGTGAGCCCGAATATGTGACAGCGGACCGGACGCCGGAGCGAATCCTTCCGGCCCCGACGGGAGTGAACTCCCGTCACAAAGAGGCGTGTTGATCGCCAACGGGGGCCGGTCTGCGTCATGATCGTCCCGAGATGGTGGACACCTCCCCGGGCGATGCCCCCGCACCCCCTGCCGAAGAGCCGCGTGGCTGCCTCTTCGCGCTGTCCCAGCCCCCTTTGATGATCTTCCTCACGGTGGTCGGCGGCCTGCTGTTGATGGCCGCGTTGCACGATCTCTTCCTGCTGTGAGCGGGCGATGAAACGGGCGGCGAGCGGTCAGCCGGCCGCTTCCCTGCGGCGTGCCCGGTACGCGGCGACATGCAGCCGATTACCGCAGGTGCGGCTGGAGCAGTACCTGCGGGAGCGGTTGCGGGACAGGTCCACGAACGCGTCCCGGCAGTCCGGTGCCTCGCAGCGCCGCAGTCGTTCCAGTTCGCCCGCCACCACGATGAAGGCGAGCGCCATGCCGCAGTCGGCCGCGAGGTGGTCGGCGATCGATGCGTCCGGCGCGAAGTAGTGCACATGCCACTCGTAGCCGTCGTGGTTGCTCAGCTGCGGCGTGGTGCCCGCTGAGGCCACGAGGCTGTTGACGAGACCGGCAGCGGTCTCGGCGTCCGGCGCCGCGAAGATCTCGGCGAACCGGCGCCGTACGTCGTGTACGGCCCGGAGATCCTTCTCGCCGAGTTCGGCCACGCCGCTGATGCGGTGGCGCCGGGCGAATCGGTAAAGCGCTTCGATGCCGGCGAGACCGTCGCTCGGTCCGCCCTCCGGCTGATCGGTCTCCGGTGCGGTGTTCACCAGCTCGACCACGATGTCGAGGGCGATCCGGGTGTCGTGGGGGATCAGCACGCTTTCGCTCCCTGGCCTCCGGCGGGCGGGCGCCCGCCGATGCCGGCTGACTCTACTGGCTCGGCGAGGACACACAGCGGCCCGAGAGGGCCCCTGGGGCAGGCGAGGAGCACTTACCGGCCGACCAGGGGCCCGCAGGGGCGCTCGGGGGCATTGAGGGCGCGCAGGGCCCGCCCAGCGCGTACGGGAGGGCCGGGGGCGTGCGCCCGTCATGCCTCCGGCGGAACGCGCGCCGACGCCGTCACCACAGTGGATTCCGTGATGACGGCGCTGGTGTTTGCCCTATGTGGTTGTCCGCGCGGCGCCGTCGCCCCGAGTCGGACGGCGCCGTGCAGCTCTCGACCTGGCTCAGCTCTCGGCCAGGATGTGTGAGAGCTCCGTATCGAGGTCGAAGTGACGATGCTCGGTGCCGGGTGGAACCGCGGCGTCGGTCCGCTTCAGGAACGACTCCAGGGCCCTGGCCGGGGCCTCGAGCAGGGCTTCGCCCTCTGGGGAGCTCAGTGCGATGCAGACGACGCCCTGGCCGTGACTACGGGATGGCCAGACGCGGACGTCTCCGGTGCCGGTGGGCCTGTGCAGCCCCTCGGCAAGGAGGTCGCGGGCGAATACCCATTCGACCGTCTCCTCCGCTCCGGTGTGGAAGGTGGCGTGCACGGCATACGGATCGGCCGTGTCATACCGCAGGCCCGCGGGTACAGGCAGTGAGGACTCGCTCGACACAACGAGGCGCAGGTGCAGCTCGCAGCTGACCGTGGTGTTCATAAGCGCCAGGGCCTTTCGCTCAGTGTGCGCTCGGGGATTCGCACGTCGGCGAAATCGACATGCCACCTACGGTGGCGTTGTAAACCCCTCTGACCCTTTTGTGGCCCTTCAGGTCGCTCGTGCGGCGGTGCGTAACTTTGGGTTATGCGGCCATTCCGGTGACAAAGGCCGTTCCGGTAGGTTGGGCCCATGAATGCGGAGAGTGATGCGCGGGACGAGATCGACGGAGCGGCGGCCCCGGCGCCCGCCGCGAGGGGCGTGACGGGGGAAGCGGCGCCGGACGTCACCGAGGGTGTGGTCAAGGAGAAGCGGGCGCTCGGCTCCCGGGCGCCCGGGTTCGTCAAGACGTCCAGGGCCCTGCATCTGAGCTGGCAGGTCGGCGTCTTCGTGGTCGGCCTCGCCGTGGTCGTGGGGGGCATCATCATGCTGCCTCTGCCCGGGCCCGGCTGGCTGGTGATCTTCGGCGGCATGGCGATCTGGGCGACCGAGTTCGTCTGGGCGCAGCTGGTGCTGCACTGGACGCGCCGGAAGGTCACCGAGGCCGCCCAGAAGGCGCTCGATCCGAAGGTTCGGCGGCGGAACATCATCCTCACCGTGATCGGACTCGTGATCATCGCCGTGCTGGCCGGGATCTATGTCTGGAAGTTCGGAATCATGATGCCGTGGAAGATCCACGAGTGACCCGGGGGTGGTCGGAGAGTGCCGCTGACATGGGGTAATGTTTGCGGTGTGCCCGGGCGATTAGCTCAGCGGGAGAGCGCTTCGTTCACACCGAAGAGGTCACTGGTTCGAAACCAGTATCGCCCACCGGGACAGAGGGCCCGTGAGACTGCAGAGTCTCACGGGCCCTCTGCGTTTCCCGCACTGATCGGGCGCTCTCCCGCCCGTTTCCGCGGCGGTACGAGCCCCGTCCGCACGCCCTCGCCGGCCCGCCGTGTACCCCGTGCCGCGCGACGTGAGGTTTAAGCGCTTCGACGGATTCCGTCCCAACCGTTGACGTTGACCCTTCGATGCCCAGCTTGTCCCAGCAAGTGCTTTCTTAAGCGATTCAATCGACCGTGGCAGCGGGTGCTGTCTGCCCGGGAGGGGTGTGTCATGTGGACTTGGCGGAGTGCCAGGGGCTGCGTGTGGCCGGCATCGGTGTGGCGGTTCTGGGGCTGATGGCCTCCGGCTGCGGCGGGGGAGCGGAGCTGACGGAAAGGTCGAGATCCGCTACTCGTGGTGGGGTGGTCAGGAGCGGGCCACACTGATTAACAAGACGATCCCGCTGTTCGAGAAGAAGCATCCGAACATCAATCTCAAGACTGACTTCCAGGACTACGAGAATTTCTGGAAGAAGTTCAACACCCAGGCCTCCGCGGGAAATGCGTCCATATCCTTCCAGAACTCCGTCGCATTCCTGCGCAAGTACGACGACAAGCGGGTTCTGCTCGATCTCAATTCCCAGGTGAAGGCCGGAAATCTCGGCATGGAGAACTTCCGGGCCGGACTGGAGAAGGCGGGCGACGTCAACGGGAAGCTGCTCGGTGTCCCGGTCGGCGGCAACACCCTCGCTCTTGTCTACAACCCGGCCGAGTACAAGAAGGTCGGCGTCACGCCCGAGGAGGGCTGGACCTGGAAGCAGTACGACGAGGCCACCAAGAAGATCAGCGAAGGCGGCAAGCCGGCCGGTGACAGCGGCCCCGGCGGCATCATGTACCTCTACGACCTGGTGCTGCGTCAGCAGGACAAGGCGTTCTTCACCGAGGACGGACTCGGCTTCACCGAGGCCGACCTGACGAAGTGGTGGACCGATAACTACGACAAACGTATCTGGCCCCGGAGTCCCAGCGCGGACACCAGCCGCAAAGTAGCGGTCAGGACTTCCTGACGGCGGTCTTCTTCGGCTGGCGGGGCACGGTCCTGGTCTTGTCGAGGTGCCCATACACCGTCGACCGGGGGACACCGAACATGTCGGCGATCTGCTGGACGGTCTTCTCCCGCTCGTCGTAGAGCCGTTGGGCGAGCGCGGCCTGGTCCTCGACATCCGACGACAGCTTTCTTCGATATCTTTTTCACGCCGCTGTTGACCAGCCCAAACACCTGAGCGACGCAAGCGATCAACCTACAACCTGGCTCTACGCCGGCGCTGGCCCTCCCGCCCGAGAGGCGCACGGGAAGCCCTCTCAGGCCGTCGTTCCCGGACGGCGAGTGTCGGCGTCGGCCACGCGCCGAGGACCAGGGACGGCAGCCGGGAGTGCGTCGAGGCGCTTGTCCATGTCGAGGCGGAAGGTGCCGTACGGGTTGATGTTCGACCAGCAGCGGCCGGCCCGCCGATCACGTGTTCCCCTCAGCGCATCCGGCCCAGGGCGTCCTTCAGCCGCCGCGCATCCCGCAGCCGCTGCTCGTACGTCGCCCCGACCACCAGCAGCAGCACACCCGCGAGCGCAGGCGGCAGCCAGCGTGGCAGCGCGCCGACCACCTGAACCACATAGGGCGCCAGTTCGTGCAGGGCGTCCAACGCCAGCACCGCGCCACCGAGCAGCAGCAGCGCCTGCAGCCGCAGCCGGGCCCCGGCGAGCGTGAGCACCAGCGCCACCACGCCGAGCAGCAGCGGCCGCACCCACGACGGGTCGGTCCAGGCCGCGACGAGACTCGGCACCAGTGTCGCCGCAAGACCCGCCCCGTACGCCGTCCACGAGGACGCCGCCGGATCGCGGCGCCGCCGCACCACACCGACCACCAGTGCGGGCACCGTCACCGGCAGGGTGTACGCCTCCGGAGTCGACACCCCGGAAGCCGACAACCGCACCCACGTCGCCAGGACGAACAGGACCGCCGCCACATACCCGGCCGCCGGCCGCCGTTCCGCACGAACCGCCGTACCCGCCGCCAGCACCCCGCACAGCGCGAGCACCAGCGCCAGGTACGGCTTGTCCGGCGCGGCCATCCCGATCGCCACCGCACCCGCCACGGCGCCGGTCAGTTCGACCGGCAGCGCCGACGGGCTGCCCCGCAGCCGCGCCCCGAGCAGCACCGTCAGCGCGGGGACGACCAGCATGATCGGCGCGGCCCGGTACGTCGAGAGCTCCAGCGACACCCCGACGGCCCCGGCGAGCACCATTGCGCACACCACGGCCGCACACGCCAGAACTCCCTGCACCACCCGGGCCGTCGGTGCCTCCTCGGCACGCGTCCCCGCCGCGGCCGCTGCGAACAGCACCAGCAGCGCACCGAACACCGCATAGGTCGCGGGCTCCGCAGCCAGTGACAGCGCCCCCGCGCTCGCCGCCCCGACCGCACCGCACACCAGCGCCGCCGGTGCGACCGGGGCCGCCCCACGACGCAACACCCGTACCGCCCCGGCGAGAAGCGCCGCGATCAGCACCAACTGCACCACCACCGCAGCCGCGTACGGAGCGTCCAGCGCAACCGGCACCACCAGCAGCCCCGCCCACCCGGTCACCAGCGCACCGGCCCCCGCCGCACCCCGCCACGATTCGCCCGGGGAGATCACCGCACCGGCCACCCGTACCCACTGCGGCCACCAGCGGTACGACGCCCCCAGCAGACCGGCCACCACCAGCAGCATCACGGGAGCCGTCCACAGCTGCGACCACTCCGCGCCCTCCAGTCCCAGCGCACCGCGCGCGCTGCCGTGCGGCGCACCCGACCACACCGGGCCCGGCCGCGACGCCGGACCCACCAGCGTCATGGCGGCCGCAGGCGCGGCCGCCAGCACCGCGCCCGAGACCACCGCAGCCGACGCCCACAGCACGCCCTGCCCGGCCGGACGCGGCAGCGGAGCCCGTACCGCCGCACACAGCACCAGACCGCACAGCAGATACACCGGAACCGACCAATCCTCGGCGACCCCCGCGCGCAGCACACCACCCACCGCCGCGACCACCGCCAGCCCGGCCACCACTCCACCGGCCACCGTGATCTCCTTCGGCGCCCGCCACACCGCGAACAGCGCGACCGCCGCTCCCACCAGCAACAGTGCCCCCGGGGCAACGGCGGAGAGGGGCGAACCAGCTGTCACCGACTGCGCCAGCGCCACCAGCGCCCCGGAGAGCCCCGTCACGCATCCGCAGACGGACGCGGTCACCCGGACCCCAACGCCCTTGCCCCACCGGGCGATCGCAGAGTCCAGCATCGCCGTCAGCACCAGCGCCCAACCGAAGACCGAGGCCGACGCATCCGCCGACCACGCCCACAGCACCAACGTGAACTGCGCACTCACCACGGCCACCGGCAGCGGCAGACGAAGCTTGCCGAGTGCCAGACCGTACGCCGTCCACACCACGGCGAGCACCGCCGACGCGACCGCGGTGAACCCGAGACCGTCCGTGTCCGGCGCCGCCACCGCGTGCAGTGCGTACGCATCCAGCACCATCAGCACCAGAGCCAGCGCACCGAGCGACTCGGCCGTCGACGACAGACCGCGGCGCAGCAGCAGCGCGGGCGCGGCCGACGCCGCGACCGTCACCACGGCGAGCACCGCCGAGCGGCCGCCTATCCCCAGATGACCCCAGCTGACCAGAGTGAACGCGATCGCCGCGATCGTCAGCAGCAGTCCGCCGAGACTCAGCAGCACATTCTGGGCGTTGCGCGGCGGGACCGGCGCACCGGGAGAGCCGAACGGGGTCGCGGGCCAGTGCGGATACGGCTGCGCCCGTCCGGAAGGTGCCGCGGACGCCGGTCCCGGAGACGCGGCCGGCGGCTGCAGCACACTCACCAGCCAGGCACGACGGGTCAGCAGCTGCATCCGACGGGCGTCCAGCCGGACCAGTTCGCGGTCGAGGAGCGCCAATTCCTCGGCGGGCGGCGGCACATGTTCCATATCCGGGAGTGTGGCGCGGCCCACAGATCCGGACATGCGCTCGGATACTCAGGTACGGGACTGAGTACGCGCAGACTGGGACCATGGACTGGAGCCACTACCGCTTTGTGAGCATCTGGGACGTATCCGCCCCACCCGATGCCGTGTACGGAATCCTGGAATGCGCCGAGGAGTACCCGCAGTGGTGGCCGCAGGTTCGCGAGGTCACCTCGGTCGACGACACCACCGGAACCATGCGCATCCGCTCCGCCCTCCCGTACGACCTGGTCATGACCGTCCGCGCCGGCCGCCGCGACCCGGCGGCCGGGATCCTCGAAGTGACCCTCGACGGCGACCTCGACGGCTGGGCCCGCTGGACCGTCACCGCGCACGGCACCGGCAGCCGTGCCACGTACGAGCAGGAGGTCGAGGTGCGGCGGCGGATCATGCGGCTGCTCGCGGTGCCCGGACGTGCGGTGTTCCGGGCGAACCACGCCCTGATGATGCGGGCGGGACGCCGCGGACTGGCGGCGAGACTCGAAGGAGTTTGAACCACATCCACCGAGACCTGTATGGTTCAGTCCGTTCCCGGGCGATTAGCTCAGTGGGAGAGCGCTTCGTTCACACCGAAGAGGTCACTGGTTCGAAACCAGTATCGCCCACCCCGGGAGAGGCCGGTCCGTCAGCACCACCGACGGACCGGCCTCTGCATGTCCGGAACCACCCCGGGGCGTCCGGGATCACGCAGCGGCGGGCAACTCAGGACGCAGCGGCCAGGCCGGATCCACCGCCTCCGGCGTCCCGCTCTTCGCGAAGCACGCCTGCAGACCGCGCGCCTGCGCCGCATGCCACACCGCCTGCAGCGCGTGCAGCTCCGCCGGGGACAGCCGCTCCAGCCGCGACGAAAAGCGACGCCCCACCGCCCGTACCAACTCCAGTGACGCCGCGGCATCGGCCGCCGCGTCATGAGCGCCGTCCAGCACCACCTCGTACAGCGCACAGAGATCGGTGAGCGTGCGCCGCCCCTTGCGGTAGCGGTCCAGGTGCTTGTCCAGGACCCGCGGATCCAGCACGCACAGCGGCGTGTTCCCCAGATAGCCGGCCAGTGACGACGCCCGGTGCCGCTTCAGCTCCCGGTCGAGCAGCGTCAGATCGAACGGTGCGTTCATCACGACGAGCGGGCGTCCCGCCGCGCACTGCTCGGCCAGTGCCCGGGCTATCTCCTCCACCACGGGCGCGGGCCACCGGCCGTTGCGCTGCAGATGGTCATCGGTCAGACCGTGGATCTCGGTCGCCCCCACGGGCACCGGAACCCCCGGATTCACCAGCCAGCGGGTGACGCGCATGCGCCCGCCCGCCGCGTCCTGGACGACCAGGGCGGCCGAAACGATCCGGTCCTCCTCGACGTCCACTCCCGTTGTCTCGGTGTCAAAAGCGGCCAGCGGCCCCTCGTACCAGTGAGTCATCCCCGAACTCCTCGTGCCTGACCGGCAGATGGGGTGATTCCCCTGCCCGATTCGGTGATACCCGCACCCTTTGCCTGATACGCCGTTTGCGGACCGCTCGCTGCGGTGACAACACAGAGGACAGGCAAGGACGTTGCCTGAGGACGCACCGACCGAACCAACCGATCGGCACAGCCCGGAAGGCATACGGAGCCATGGCGCTCGCGCAGCCCGACCCGAGCGGGCTGTTGCCCCAGCGGATCGCTCCGCTGCGCGGCACACTCGCCACCACCGCCTGCATGGAGACCCTTCAGGTGGGCTACCTGCACGCGGTCGCGGCCGCGGCGGGGTGCTCCCTGTCGCAGCCCTTTCCCGACAACGGCATCGACTGGCATGTCAGCCACGGCGCCCCCGGCCACACCGTCGACGACGAGGTGACCATCAAGGTGCAGCTCAAATGCACCTACCAGATACCGCCGCACCCACCCGGACCGACGTTCGCCTTCACGCTGGACAACGCCCACCTCGTGAAGCTCGCCCGGACGCCCGTGTCGGTGCACAAGATCCTGGTCGTGATGCTCGTGCCGCGCAGCCAGGACGACTGGCTGCGCGCCGGGCACGAACGGCTCGACCTGCGGCACTGCTGCTACTGGACGAACCTGGCCGGCCACGCGGTGACAGGCCGGCACAGGACCACTGTGCGGATCCCGACCACGCGCATATTCGACGACCGCGCGCTCTGCGAGATCATGACGCGGGTCGGGGCGGGAGGGAGACCCTGATGCACCGGCCGATGGACGAGCCCGCCGACAGCACGATCCCGTCGGGCACGCGACCACACCCCAGCGAGACCGTGACCCACTGGCCCACCGCCCTGCCACCCCTCGGGGACATCCCCGACCCCGCCCGCGTCGACCCCGCGGTCCTCGGCGCCCTGCTCGACCGGCACGGCTGGCACCGCCGCGGCGGTGCGGCCGGACGGTACAGCCGATGGGCCCCACCGGGGGCCGCGGCACCCTCCGGCGGCACGAGCCTTCTCGTACCCGACACCACCGCCTTCCCCGACAGCGAGGACCTGCTCGGCGAAGCACTCACGGCGCTCGCCCGCAGCGCCGCCCCCTCCGCCCGCGACGTGCTGGTCTCCCTCGCTGTGCCCAGCGACGAGATCCGCTGGTGGCGCGATGTCCCCGACGGCGCCGCCGGTCCCGCGAGCGCCGCCGGAGCGGCCGGCTGGACCGCCGCGGAGCAGCTGCGCGCCGCGGCCCGGCAGATCCTGCTCGCCGGAGGGCTCGCCGTACGGGCCCGTACCGGGTTCCACGGCGCACGCCACCGCCGAAGGGCCCTCGCCGCGCTCGAAGGCATCCTCGTCGGACCCGCGCCGGGCGGCCGCGACCTCACTGCCTGTCTCCCCGTCGAAACCGGCCGGGCCATCGCCGTACGGCTGTACCACGCCCTGCACGCCACCCGCGAAGCCATCGACTTCCAGCGCGCCACCGGAGGCATGGAAGCCTTCGACAGCGCCGTCGAGGCGGGCGTCAGCCGGGAGCTGACCGAGGCCGTGATCGCACTGGTCCGCGGCTCGGAGGGAACCAGGATCTCTCTCGCCTGGGCACCCGCCGCAGGAACCCCCGAAGGCTGCCCCGCCCGGCCCGAACCGGTGGAGTTCTCGCCGGGCGACCTGCCCGCCCTGCGCCGGGCGGGAGCCCGCTACCAGCAGGACGAACCCGCCGTCGCGGTCCGGATCACCGGTGCGGTCGTCCGGCTGCGCCGCTCGGGACCGCGTGGCGCGGGAATCGTGCGGCTGCGGGTGCTGGCGGGCGCCGAGGTGCCGCACGTGCGGCTGGAGCTCGACGAGGAGGCGTACCGGATCGCGGGCCACGCCCACCTCGTCGGACTGCCGATCCGGGTGGAGGGGCGACTGGAGAGCCGGGGCGGCTTCCGGCGGCTGACCCGGGCCTCGCAGGTCGTGCCCGTACAGGTCGACGAGGCGGAACGGGACCGGCTGATGAAATCGCTCCAGGAGAACGTCGACTACTTCGAGGAGGCCTGCACGGGCGAATAGCCGGAGAGAGGGGCCCGGCACGGTGACCGCCGACTGCCGGAACGAACCCTTTCGCGAAGGGGGCCGTCGGCTCGGTACGATTCCTCTTGCGTGCGCAATGGAATATGGTGCGCACCCCCTTCAGTCAGGAGAGACCGGTGTCAGACGTCCGTGTGATCATCCAACGCGATTCCGAGCGGGAAGAGCGCGTGGTGACGACGGGCACTACGGCTGCCGAGCTCTTCCCCGGCGAGCGCACCGTCGTCGCCGCCCGGGTTGCCGGTGAGCTGAAGGACCTCGCGTACGTCGTCGCCGACGGCGAGGTCGTCGAGCCCGTCGAGATCTCCTCCGAGGACGGCCTGAACATCCTCCGGCACTCCACCGCGCACGTCATGGCGCAGGCGGTGCAGGAGCTCTTCCCGGAGGCCAAACTCGGCATCGGCCCGCCGGTCAAGGACGGCTTCTACTACGACTTCGACGTCGAGAAGCCGTTCACGCCCGAGGACCTCAAGGCCATCGAGAAGAAGATGCAGGAGATCCAGAAGCGGGGACAGCGGTTCTCCCGCCGGGTCGTCACCGACGAGGCCGCCCGCGAGGAGCTGGCCGACGAGCCGTACAAGCTGGAGCTCATCGGCATCAAGGGCTCGGCCTCCTCGGAGGACGGCGCGGATGTCGAGGTGGGCGGCGGCGAGCTGACCATCTACGACAACCTCGACCCGAAGACCGGCGACCTGTGCTGGAAGGACCTCTGCCGCGGTCCGCACCTGCCTACCACCCGGAACATCCCGGCGTTCAAGCTGATGCGGAACGCCGCGGCGTACTGGCGGGGCAGTGAGAAGAACCCGATGCTCCAGCGCATCTACGGCACCGCGTGGCCCAGCAAGGACGAGCTCAAGGCGCACCTGGAGTTCCTGGAGGAGGCTGCCAAGCGGGACCACCGCAAGCTCGGCAACGAGCTGGACCTCTTCTCCTTCCCCGACGAGATCGGCCCCGGCCTCGCTGTCTTCCACCCCAAGGGCGGCATCATCCGCCGGGCCATGGAGGACTACTCGCGCAGGCGGCACGAGGAGGAGGGCTACGAGTTCGTCTACTCCCCGCACGCCACCAAGGGCAAGCTCTTCGAGAAGTCCGGTCACCTGGACTGGTACGCCGACGGCATGTACCCGCCCATGCAGCTCGACGACGGGGTGGACTACTACCTCAAGCCGATGAACTGCCCGATGCACAACCTGATCTTCGACGCGCGCGGCCGTTCGTACCGTGAACTGCCGTTGCGTCTCTTCGAGTTCGGCACGGTGTACCGGTACGAGAAGTCGGGTGTGGTGCACGGCCTGACCCGCTCGCGCGGCTTCACGCAGGACGACGCGCACATCTACTGCACCAAGGAGCAGATGGCGGAGGAGCTGGACAGGACGCTCACCTTCGTCCTGAACCTGCTGCGCGACTACGGTCTGACCGACTTCTACCTGGAGCTGTCCACCAAGGACCCGGAGAAGTTCGTCGGATCCGACGAGATCTGGGAAGAAGCGACCGAGACGCTGCGCCAGGTCGCCGAGAAGCAGGGACTGCCCCTGGTCCCGGACCCGGGTGGCGCCGCCTTCTACGGCCCGAAGATCTCGGTCCAGTGCAAGGACGCCATCGGCCGTACCTGGCAGATGTCGACCGTGCAGCTCGACTTCAACCTGCCGGAGCGCTTCGACCTGGAGTACACCGGCCCGGACGGCACCAAGCAGCGCCCGGTCATGATCCACCGCGCCCTGTTCGGTTCCATCGAGCGCTTCTTCGCGGTGCTGCTGGAGCACTACGCGGGTGCGTTCCCGGTATGGCTGGCCCCGGTCCAGGCGGTCGGCATCCCGATCGGCGACGCGCACATCCCGTACCTCCAGGAGTTCGCGGCGCAGGCCAGGAAGAAGGGTCTGCGGGTCGAGGTGGACGCCTCCTCGGACCGGATGCAGAAGAAGATCCGCAACCAGCAGAAGGCCAAGGTGCCCTTCATGATCATCGCGGGTGATGAGGACATGGCCAACGGCGCCGTCTCCTTCCGCTACCGCGACGGATCGCAGGAGAACGGCATCCCGGTCGAGGACGCCATCGCCAAGATCCAGAAGGCCGTCGAGGACCGCGTCCAGGTCTGACCTGACCGACAGGGAGGCCCCCGGAGCGCTAACCGCGCTCCGGGGGCCTCTTCTCGTCCTCCCGGGTGAACACCTGCACCAGCCACGACGAGAACGAACCCGTCACGGCCCCCAGCAGCGCCAGACCGCAGACCATCAGGCCGGCCGCGATGGTCCTGCCGCTCGGCGTGACCGGCGTGACGTCCCCGTATCCGACCGTGGTGAGCGTCGCGCACGCCCACCACACCGCGTCGCCGAACGTCCGGATCGTGGCGCCCGTCGCCGCGCGCTCCTGCTCGTACACGGCAAGCGCGGCCGAGAATCCGAGCAGCAGGGCGGTCATGCCGGCGTAGGCGATCACCCGGGCGTACAGGCTCAGCCGCGGCTGCTCCCTCTTCCGCTGGACCGCTGTGTAGACCCGGATCAGACGCAACGGCCGCAGCAGCGGGAGCACCAGCACCACCGTGTCCAACCAGTGGGTGCGCAGGAAACGGAGACCCTGGCCGCTGAGCCGGATCCGTACGGCATAGTCCGCCGCGAAGAGGAACCAGGTGGCGGCGACCAGGATCAGGGCCAGGTCGTGCCACGGCTGGGTGGTGGAGGGAGCGAGGACGCGGACCGCGTACCCGAGGAGGAAGACCAGCGACGCGACGAAGAGCGGTACCTCCGTGTTCTGCTCCCAGCGCGTGAACCGGAGAGGGGTGGAGGAGTCCGAGGGCTGGTCGCTCATGGCCTCAGGATCGTCGCCCGGCGATGGGGGCGGCCCCGGCGACACGCTCCGCAGGAGTGAAGCAATATGCTGATCTGCATGACGACTGAGCCGGAGCAGCAGATCGGAGTGGGAACGCCCGACGCGTTCCAGCGCCTGTGGACGCCCCACCGGATGGCGTACATCCAGGGTGAGAACAAGCCGACCGGCCCGGAGGCCGGCGACGGCTGTCCGTTCTGTGCGATCCCGGCGAAGTCGGACGAGGACGGGCTCATCGTGGCGCGCGGCGAGAAGGTCTATGCCGTGCTGAACCTGTATCCGTACAACGGCGGACATCTGATGGTGGTGCCGTACCGGCATGTCGCCGACTACACGGAGCTGGACGACCAGGAGACGCTGGAGCTGGCCGACTTCACCAAGCGGGCGATGACGGCGCTGCGGGCGGCCTCGGGGGCGCACGGTTTCAATATCGGGATGAATCAGGGAACGGTGGCGGGCGCCGGCATTGCCGCGCATCTGCATCAGCACCTGGTGCCGCGCTGGGGCGGTGACACCAACTTCATGCCGGTCGTCGGTCACACGAAGGTGCTGCCGCAGCTGCTCGCCGATACCCGGAAGATGCTGGCCGACGCCTGGCCCGCGGTCTGAGCCGAGCGGTACGAGCACGAGGCGCCCGGGATGTCCCGGGCGCCTCTTCCGTCTGTCCTACGCGTCGTACAGGTCGGCCTTCTTGGGGATCGGGTCCTGCACCAGTCCGCTGAGGATCATGGACCGGTTGTCGAAGCGCTCCGTGTCGACGCCGTTCTCGTCCAGGACACGCATGGCCGCGTTGTGTACGGCACGCAGGACGGGGGTGGCGGCGCGCATCGCGTCGTCCGCCATGAAGCGGTGGCGCCACGGCTTCTCTGCCCAGGCGTGGCGCAGGCCGAACGGCTCCGGGAGGGTGATCTTGCCGCCCAGGTAGTCGAGGAGCGGCGGGTACCAGGTGAAGGGGGCGCGCAGGGCCAGGCGGACGACCTCCTTGGACTCCACCAGCGGGAGAGTGATCTTGCGGGTCTCCCAGAATCTGACGGTCTTGTTGACCGTCTTCGTCCTGGCCTCGGGCTTGCTTGTGAAGAGCGAGTGGACGGGGCCGAGGGCGTGCCCGGTGACCTCGATCCGGAGCGTCTCGTGGAGCACCGTGACGGTGATCATCATGGTGATGACCAGCTGGCCGTCCCAGAGGGTGAACTGGACACCCAGGTAGTGGCGGTCGCCGCTGCCGAACTGCTGGTGGTTGCAGATGCGCTGTATCTCGTGCGGCTTGATCTGGAAGGTGGCGACGTCCTCGCCCTCCGGACGGGAGACCGAGTCGGCGTTCTCACCGACGGGCGAGACGATCCAGTGGGTGACCGAGGGCGTGGTGAATCCGCCGGTGTGCAGCGGTCCGCGTTCCAGCTGCTTGAGCTGGTCGTGGATGACGCGTATCAGGTCCCAGCTGCGGAACTGGTGGAACTCCTTGCCGGGGTCCTTGGAGACGAGCTCCTCGGCGAGCTGCCAGCTGCCCCAGCGGGTGCCCATGCCGAGGATGCCCTTGGGGCCGGCATAGAAGACGGAGTTGGACTGCTGTTCGGCCGACAGCTTCTCCAGGCCCTGGCGCAGCGCCTCGCGGGCGGTCTCGTTGGGATTCTTCGGTACGGCCTCGGGGATCTTGGCGATGACCCCGCCGCCGGAGAGCAGCCCCTCCCAGCGGGCGCGCATGTCCTTGGCGGAGGTCTCGGCGATCCGCTTGGCGATCAGCCAGCCGATGACAGGGGCGACGATCATCGCGCGCAGGTACAGCGCGAGGAGACCGCCGACCGGCAGTTTGATCAGGAAGATCAGGGCCACAATGCCGATGACGGGAAGCAGGGCGATGCCGAGGGCGCCGAGGGCCTTGTCCTTGGTGGAGCCCAGGCCGTCGCGGAGGCGGAACGCGAGGACCCACAGAAGCAGTCCGGGCAGGAAGAGGAAGCCGAAGAGCGCGGTCACCAGGGTCAGTTTGGAGTCCCGTGCCTTGCGGAGCCGGGTCGCGGACAGGCAGTGCTCGACGACGGTCTGCGGATCGGTGCCGAAGGACTGGATGAGGGCCTTGCGGGCGCCGCCCAGAGTGCGCTCCTGGACGGCGCGGGAGTATGCCTCGCCGAGGTTGGGAGTGAAGTACTTGCTCTTGAAGAGCTTGGACCGGCCCTCCTCGACCTTGGACTTGTGCCACTCGCTGTTGGCCTTGAGGATCTCCTCCACCGGGCTGTCGCGGTACGCGGCGGAGGCGAGGGCGTTCGTCGCCACCGCCTGTCCGGCCGCCCCCTGGAGCGGGATCTGCGCTCCGGGAGAGAAATCGAATCCGTTGTTGGCCACTGTCGCCCCCACTTGCCGCCAAGGAACCGCTCCTGCGGCTGTTTCCCAACTGCCGTGCCCGGCACACCTTCTGAGCTGGGACCACAGCGTATCGTCCGGATCGGAGCCCCGCCCGCACCTGTGGAAAAGGGCGGGCGGAGCCCCCGGCCAGTGCCGTGACCGGCAATGTTTGCCCCATAAGGAGCGTCGTCCAACGCGGCGAGCGGGCGTGCCGGGCGGTGCGACGGGGCAAAGCTTGCCGGGAGGGGCACTAGGGCCTCTCGTTTGGATCATGCCGGGCTCGCGGGGTCTGGCACGCACATCTGCGGCGTTGTCGTCGGTCTTCCCCAAGCTCTCGGCTTCGCTCGAGCAGGGGAGACCCCATTCGCTCCGCGTGGGCTCCTTCCTCCGCCTTGCAGCTGCACACGCCACGGCGACACCAGCCGCTCCGCGGCGGGCCGCTCCCTGATCCGGCCTGATCCAAACGAAAGACCCTAGGCGCCGTTTGTGGTGTTTTCCTGCTGTTCGCGGAGGCGATCGGCGAGCTGCGGTGGCATCGGTTCGTGCCGGGCGTACGACCGGTCGAATCGGCCGGTGCCGTGCGACAGGGAGCGCAGGTCGATCGCGTACCGGCCGATCTCCAGCTCAGGCACCTCGGCCCGCACGAGCGTGCGCCCCGCCCCTGACTGCTCGGTGCCGACCACCCGGCCGCGGCGCCCCGACAGATCGCTCATGACCGGTCCCACGTAGTCGTCGGGGACGAGGACCTGGACCTCGGAGACAGGTTCGAGGAGCTGGATCCGGGTCTCCGCGGCCGCTTCCCGAAGGGCCAGTGCGCCCGCCGCCTGGAATGCCGCGTCGGACGAGTCCACGGAGTGGGCCTTTCCGTCCCGCAGGGTGATCCTCACGTCGACGAGGGGGTGGCCGGCCGCCACTCCGCGGGCGGCCTGGGCGCGTATCCCCCTCTCCACGGACGGGATGAACTGGCGGGGTACGGCTCCGCCGACCACCTTGTCGACGAATTCGATGCCCGAACCGGGTGGCAGCGGCTCCACCTCGATCTCGCAGATGGCGTACTGGCCGTGGCCGCCGGACTGTTTGACGTGCCGTCCGCGGCCGCTCGACGGGCCGGCGAACGTCTCGCGCAGGGACACCTTGTGGGAGACGGCGTCGACCTGTACCCCGTACCGGGTACGCAGCCGGTCCAGTGCCACGTCCTGATGGGCCTCGCCGAGGCACCACAGAACCACCTGATGGGTGTCCTGGTTCTGTTCGAGGCGCATCGTCGGGTCCTCGGCGACGAGCCGCGCGAGCCCCTGGGAGAGCTTGTCCTCGTCCGTCTTGCTGTGGGCCTCGATGGCGAGCGGCAGCAGCGGGTCGGGCATGGACCAGGGCTCCATCAGCAGCGGATCCTCCGGAGCCGAGAGGGTGTCCCCGGTCTCGGCGCCGCCCAGTTTGGCGACGCAGGCCAGGTCCCCGGCGATGCAACTGGTCAGGGCGCGCTGCTGCTTGCCGAACGGGGCGGACAGCGCGCCGACGCGGACCTCTGACTCGTGGAAGGGACGGGGTTCGTGGCCGGGGTCGGTGAGTCCGTGGCCGAGGACGTGGACCGTTTCGTCGGGCCGCAGCGTGCCGGAGAAGACGCGGACCAGGGAGACGCGGCCGACGTACGGGTCGGAGGCCGTCTTGACGACTTCGGCGACCAGCGGTCCGTCGGGGTCGCAGGACGGGGCGGGGCGGAGGGCGCCGCTCGGCGTGGTGACAGCGGGCAGCGGGCGCTCCAGCGGGGTCGGGAAGCCCCCGGTGATCAGATCCAGGAGTTCGACCGTACCGATGCCCTGGCGGGCGCCCTCGCCGGCGGGCGCCGCCGTGAGGACGGGGTGGAAGGCGTCGCGGGCGACGGCGCGCTCCAGGTCGTCGATCAGGGTTTTGATGTCGATGTCCTCGCCGCCGAGGTACCGGTCCATCAGGGTCTCGTCCTCGCTCTCGGCGATGATCCCTTCGATCAGCCGGTTGCGGGCGTCCTGGAGCGGTGCGTGCTGGTCGTCGGCGGGCTGGGTCTCTTTCCGCTCGCCGGAGGAGTAGTCGAAGATACGCTGCGTGAGCAGTCCGGTGAGCCCGGTCAGCGGGGCGTGCCCGTCCGGGCCCTCGGGGCCGAGCACGGGCAGATAGAGCGGCAGTACGGCGTCGGGGTCGTCGCCCCCGAAGATCTCGCCACAGACGCGGGTCATCCCGTCGAAGGACGTGCGGGCGGTGTCGAGGTGGGTGACGACGATGGCGCGCGGCATGCCGACGGCGGCGCACTCCTCCCACACCGCGCGGGTGGTGCCCGCCACGGCGTCGGCCTCCTGGGCCGCCGAGACAACGAAAAGGGCCGCGTCCGCTGCCCGCAGACCGGCCCTGAGTTCCCCGACGAAGTCGGCGTATCCGGGGGTGTCCAACAGATTGATCTTGTACCCGCCCCATTCGACGGGGACCAGGGAGAGCTGTACGGAGCGTTGCTGGCGATGCTCGATCTCGTCGTAGTCGGAGACCGTGCCGCCGTCCTCGACCCGGCCGGCCCGGTTGACCGCTCCGGCCGTCTGCGCGAGGGCTTCGACGAGGGTGGTCTTGCCTGATCCGCTGTGGCCGACCAGCACCACGTTCCGTATGGAGGAGGGCCGGTCGGCCGTTGCTGCTCTGCCGGCGGCCCCGGTGTGTGCATGTGCCTTGTCGCCCATGATGTGCCTCCCGGTGGGGTGCGCTGTGCGGGGAGATTGCCTGGCGCGGTGAGGGGAGAAGGAGGGCGCGGGCACGAGGAGCCGCCGCGGCGGCTACGACGACGCCCGCGGTAATTCGAGCTTTCCACTCCGGTCAGGCTGCGTCCATACGTCGGACGCCGACGCACGAGGACGGACGCCCGGACAGTGGACGCGTCCGACTGGTGACTACGATGGGCCAGCCGGTGGCCGAAGGGGCCGCGCGGCCCACCGACCCCTCGGGAAGGCCATGCTGAACAAGTACGCGCGTGCATTTTTTACGCGTGTCCTCACACCGTTCGCCGCGCTGCTGCTCCGGCTCGGCGTGAGCCCTGACGCGGTCACGCTCATCGGTACGGCCGGGGTGGTGGCAGGTGCGCTGGTCTTCTTCCCCATGGGGGAGTTCTTCTGGGGCACGATCGTCATCACGATCTTCGTCTTCTCCGACCTCGTCGACGGCAACATGGCCCGGCAGGCCGGCATCTCCAGCCGCTGGGGCGCCTTCCTGGACTCGACCCTGGACCGGGTCGCCGACGGGGCGATCTTCGGCGGGTTCGCACTCTGGTACGCGGGCAACGGCGACGACAACGTGATGTGCGCGGTGGCGATCTTCTGCCTGGCCAGCGGCCAGGTGGTCTCCTACACGAAGGCGCGGGGCGAGTCGATCGGGCTGCCGGTCGCGGTCAACGGTCTGGTGGAGCGGGCGGAGCGGCTGGTCATCTCGCTGGTGGCGGCCGGACTCGCCGGGCTCCACACGTTCGGTGTGCCGGGGATCGACATCCTGCTGCCGATCGCGCTGTGGATCGTCGCCGTGGGCAGCCTGGTGACACTGGTGCAGCGGGTGGTGACCGTGCGCCGCGAGTCCGCGGAGGCCGACGCGGCAGCCGCGGCGGACCGGGGGAGCGAGGCGACGCAGTGAGCGGTGCCGAGCGGGAACCGAGGACCGGGCTGAAGGACCGGCTGACCGACGGGCTGTACGGGCTCGGCTGGGGCGCGGTCAAGAGGCTTCCGGAGCCGGCCGCCCAGGCACTCTTCCGTACCCTCGCCGACCAGGTCTGGAAGCGGCGCGGCAAGAGCGTGCTGCGGCTGGAGTCGAACCTGGCCAGGGTGGTGCCGGACGCGAGCCCGGCCCGGCTCGCCGCACTCTCCAAGGCCGGGATGCGCTCGTACATGCGCTACTGGATGGAGTCGTTCCGGCTGCCCACCTGGAGCCCGGAGCGGATCAAGGCCGGCATAGACGTCGCGGACGTCCACCGGCTGACCGGGGGCCTGGACGTCGGGCGCGGTGTGATCCTCGCGCTGCCGCACCTGGGGAACTGGGACCTGGCGGGAGCCTGGGTCACCACCGATCTGAAGGTGCCGTTCACCACGGTCGCCGAGCGGCTGAAGCCCGAGTCACTGTACGACCGGTTCGTCGCCTACCGCGAGGGGCTCGGCATGGAGGTCCTGCCGCACACCGGCGGGTCGGCCTTCGGCACCCTGGCGCGGCGGCTGCGGGGCGGCGGACTGGTCTGCCTGGTCGCCGACCGCGACCTCTCCGCCTCCGGCGTCGAGGTGCAGTTCTTCGGTGACACGGCACGGATGCCCGCCGGACCCGCGCTGCTGGCCCAGCAGACCGGCGCGCTGCTGCTGCCCGTGACGCTCCGGTACGACGCGACCCCCGTGATGAAGGCCCGGATCCACCCGGCCGTCGAGGTGCCCGAGTCAGGTACGCGCACGGAGAAGACGTCTGTGATGACGCAGGCGCTGGCCGATGCCTTCGCCACCGGAATCGCCGAGCACCCGGAGGACTGGCACATGCTGCAGCGGCTCTGGCTCGCCGACCTCGAACCCCGTGGAGAGCAGCCATGAAGATCGGCATCGTCTGCCCGTACTCCTGGGACGTACCGGGCGGCGTCCAGTTCCACATCCGCGACCTGGCCGAACACCTGATCCGCCTGGGCCACCAGGTATCGGTGCTGGCCCCCGCCGACGACGAGACACCGCTGCCGCAGTATGTGGTGTCGGCGGGCCGTGCCGTGCCCGTCCCGTACAACGGCTCCGTCGCCCGGCTGAATTTCGGTTTCCTGTCCGCGGCGCGGGTGCGCCGCTGGCTGCACGACGGCACCTTCGATGTGATCCACATCCATGAGCCGACCTCGCCGTCACTCGGCCTGCTCACCTGCTGGGCCGCGCAGGGACCGATCGTCGCCACGTTCCACACCTCCAATCCGCGGTCCCGCGCGATGATCGCCGCGTACCCGATCCTGCAGCCCGCGCTGGAGAAGATCAGTGCGCGCATCGCGGTGAGCGAGTACGCGCGCCGGACCCTGGTCGAGCACCTCGGCGGCGACGCGGTCGTCATCCCGAACGGGGTCGATGTCGGCTTCTTCGACAAGGCCGAGCCCAAGGGCGAGTGGCAGGGCGGGACGATCGGCTTCATCGGGCGTATCGACGAGCCCCGCAAGGGCTTGCCCGTCCTGATGCGGGCGCTGCCCGCCATCCTCGCCGCACGCCCGGAGACCAGGCTGCTGGTGGCGGGGCGCGGCGACGAGGAGGAGGCGGTCGCCTCACTGCCCGAGGCGATGCGCGAGCGCGTCGAATTCCTCGGCATGGTGAGCGACGAGGACAAGGCGCGGCTGCTGCGCAGTGTCGATGTGTACGTCGCGCCGAATACGGGTGGCGAGAGCTTCGGGATCATCCTGGTCGAGGCGATGTCGGCGGGCGCGCCGGTCCTCGCCAGCGATCTGGACGCGTTCGCCCAGGTACTGGACCTGGGTGCGGCGGGCGAGCTGTTCGCCAACGAGGACGCGCAGGCGCTGGCGTCGGCGGCGATCCGGTTGCTCGGCGACCCGGAGCGGCGCGCGGAGCTGAGCGACCGTGGTCGGGCGCATGTGCGACGGTTCGACTGGTCGACGGTGGGGGCGGACATCCTCGCGGTGTACGAGACGGTGACGGACGGGGCCGCGTCGGTGGCGACGGACGAACGTACGGGGCTGCGGGCCCGGCTCGGGCTGGCCCGGGACTGAGGCGGGCTCGGGCGCTCCCCCCGAGGGGGCACGATGGCCGGGTCGGAACCCCGCCGTCCGCGGCCCCGGACCGAGCGGAAGAACGCTGTTACGCGGCGCGGGCACTGTCCTCCGCCCGGCCGTCGGCAGTGGCCCGGCCGGCCGGCGGGAGCGCGCACGCGGTGTCCTTCCTCAGCCCGTTCACGGTTTCCTGATCACCGGTACCTGGCAGGACCGTCTCGCTGACGGGCCGCTCGGCGGTATCGGCTGAGAGCCTGTCGGGTGACCTTCGATCGGAAAGCGGACGCGGTCTGGTGCGTGCGATTCCAAGGCGCCGAAAGGCCCTCGGATGGGGTCTCCCCTGCTCGAACGAAGCTGAGAGCTTGGGGAAGGAGCTACTAGGGCATTTCGGCAACGCGGAAGCGTGCGTGCCAGGGCGTGGCCGCCCGATCAGAGGTCACCCGACAGGCTCTGAGGGACGGGCGTCGGCACCCCGCTCCCGGCGGCGGGCGTCGGCACCATCGGCAACGCCGGGGCCTGGCCCCCGGCCCGGTGTCCCGCGCTGCGGCGGGCCGGAGGGCGGGGCGGGGCGCCCTCGACGGTAGCCTTGCGGCCCGTGATCGAAACCCTCATCTGGATCGCCGTCGCGCTCGTCGCGATCGGCCTGTACCTCGGCTGGACCGCCGGACGGCTGGACCGGCTGCACACGCGGATCGACGCCGCCCGCGCCGCCCTCGACGCCCAATTGCTGCGCCGCGCCTCGGTCACCCAGGAACTGGCCACGTCCGGTGTCCTCGACCCGGCCGCGTCCATCGTGCTGTACGAGGCCGCGCACGCCGCCCGGCAGTCCGAGGAGGAACAGCGTGAGGTGGCGGAGAGCGAGCTCAGCACCGCGCTGCGGGCGGTGTTCGGCGAGACGGCGCAGGTGGAGGCGGTGAAGGAGATTCCCGGCGGTGAGGAGGCGGCGTCCGAACTGGCCGCGGCCGTGCGCCGGGTGCCGATGGCGCGGCGGTTCCACAACGACGCGGTGCGCGCGGCGCGGGCGCTGCGCCGCCACCGCACGGTGCGCTGGTTCCGGCTGGCCGGGCACGCACCGTTCCCGCTGGCCTTCGAGATGGACGACGAGCCGCCTGTGGCCCTGGCGGACCGCCCGGTCAGCTGACCCGGACGCGGCCGCCGCCCGCCCCGTACGGGGCCGTACGGGGCGGTACGCGGCCGTACACGGCCAAAATGATCCACCGGCCTCTTATTGGCCCTTGTCGTGGACTGGTCCCGGAGAGTTTGCTCTGCAGTGCATCACCCAGCACTTTCAGCATCTTTTTCTCCGAGTGAGGTCGATCCGTGTCCACGCTTCCCAGCACCCCGCAGTCCGCCGACTCCCCGGCTACCGGCACCGCCCGCGTGAAGCGCGGCATGGCCGAGCAGCTCAAGGGCGGCGTGATCATGGACGTCGTCAACGCCGAGCAGGCGAAGATCGCCGAGGACGCGGGCGCCGTGGCCGTCATGGCCCTGGAGCGGGTGCCCGCCGACATCCGCAAGGACGGCGGCGTGGCCCGGATGTCCGACCCGAACATGATCGAAGAGATCATCGAGGCCGTCTCCATCCCGGTGATGGCGAAGTCCCGCATCGGCCACTTCGTCGAGGCGCAGGTCCTGCAGTCCCTCGGTGTCGACTACATCGACGAGTCCGAGGTCCTTACCCCGGCCGACGAGGTCAACCACAGCGACAAGTTCGCCTTCACCACGCCGTTCGTCTGTGGCGCCACCAACCTGGGCGAGGCGCTGCGCCGCATCGCCGAGGGCGCGGCCATGATCCGCTCCAAGGGCGAGGCCGGCACCGGCAACGTCGTCGAGGCGGTCCGCCACCTGCGCCAGATCAAGAACGAGATCGCCCGGCTGCGCGGCTACGACAACAACGAGCTGTACGCCGCCGCCAAGGAGCTCCGCGCCCCGTACGAGCTGGTCAAGGAGGTCGCCGAGCTCGGCAAGCTGCCCGTCGTGCTGTTCTCCGCCGGTGGCGTCGCCACCCCGGCCGACGCCGCGCTGATGCGCCAGCTCGGCGCCGAGGGCGTCTTCGTCGGCTCCGGCATCTTCAAGTCCGGCGACCCGGCCAAGCGCGCCGCCGCCATCGTGAAGGCCACCACCTTCTACGACGACCCGAAGATCATCGCGGACGCCTCCCGCAACCTGGGCGAGGCCATGGTCGGCATCAACTGCGACACCCTGCCCGAGGCCGAGCGCTACGCCAACCGCGGCTGGTAGTCACAGATGAGCGACACCCCTGTGATCGGAGTCCTGGCTCTCCAGGGCGACGTACGGGAGCACCTGATCGCCCTGGCCTCGGCAGACGCCCTGGCCAGGCCGGTCCGGCGCCCCGAAGAGCTCGCCGAGGTCGACGGACTCGTCATACCCGGCGGCGAATCCACCACGATGTCCAAGCTCGCCACCCTGTTCGGCATGCTGGAACCACTGCGCGAGCGGGTCCGCGCCGGCATGCCGGTCTACGGCACCTGCGCCGGAATGATCCTGCTGGCCGACAAGATCCTCGACCCGCGCTCGGGCCAGGAGACCATCGGCGGCATCGACATGATCGTGCGTCGTAACGCCTTCGGGCGGCAGAACGAGTCCTTCGAGGCCGCCGTCGAGGTCGCCGGCATCGAGGGCGGCCCGGTCGAGGGCGTCTTCATCCGCGCCCCCTGGGTGGAATCGGTCGGCGCCCGGGCCGAGGTGGTCGCCGAGCACGGCGGCCATATTGTCGCCGTACGTCAGGGAAACGCCCTGGCGACGTCATTCCACCCGGAACTGACCGGTGACCACCGGGTTCACGCACTCTTCGTCGACATGGTGCGCGCCAAGGGGTGAACGGATCCCGGTAGGATCTCCGTTGTTCATTTCTACTGGCGACGCGTTGTAAGGAGCTGGCGATGTCCGGCCACTCTAAGTGGGCTACCACCAAGCACAAGAAGGCCGTGATTGATGCCAAGCGCGGCAAGCTCTTCGCCAAGCTGATCAAGAACATCGAGGTCGCGGCCCGCACCGGCGGCGTGGACCCCGAGGGCAACCCGACCCTCGTCGATGCGATCCAGAAGGCGAAGAAGAGCTCCGTCCCGAACAAGAACATCGACTCCGCGGTCAAGCGCGGTGGCGGTCTCGAAGCGGGCGGCGTCGATTACCAGACCATCATGTACGAGGGTTACGGCCCGAACGGTGTCGCGGTGCTCATCGAGTGCCTCACCGACAACCGCAACCGTGCCGCCTCCGACGTGCGTGTGGCGATGACCCGCAACGGCGGTTCGATGGCCGACCCGGGTTCGGTCTCGTACCTCTTCAACCGCAAGGGCGTCGTCATCGTCCCGAAGGGCGAGCTGACCGAGGACGACGTCCTCGGTGCGGTGCTCGACGCGGGCGCCGAGGAGGTCAATGACCTCGGTGAGTCCTACGAGGTCGTCAGCGAGGCCACCGACATGGTCGCGGTCCGTACCGCGCTCCAGCAGTCGGGCATCGACTACGACTCGGCCGAGGCCAACTTCCTGCCCACCATGCAGGTCGAGCTGGACGAGGAAGGCGCGCGCAAGATCTTCAAGCTGATCGACGCGCTGGAGGACAGCGACGACGTGCAGAACGTCTTCGCCAACTTCGACGTCTCGGACGAGGTCATGGAGAAGGTCGACGCCTGAGAGCCTGTCGGGTGACCTCTGATCGGGCGGCCACGCCCTGGCACGCACGCTTCCGCGTTGCCGAAATGCCCTAGTAGCTCCTTCCCCAAGCTCTCAGCTTCGTTCGAGCAGGGGAGATCCCATCCGAGGGCCTTCCGGCGCCTTGGAATCGTACGCACCAGACCGCGTCCGCTTTCCGATCGAAGGTCGCCCGACAGGCTCTGAGACGGCGGACGACGCCTCCCCGCGTGAGCGGGGATGACCCGGAGACGGGCAGCGTCCGGCCGCGGTACAGGGGCACTCTCCGCGCGGGCGGAGCCGACGGGCCGACGGGGACACACCCCGTCGGCCCGTCGCATTGTCAGTGCGAGCCGATAGCCTGCGGGAACAGTTGACCGATCGGCAGAGGGGACGCTTCATGCGGGTACTGGGCGTGGACCCTGGACTGACCCGGTGCGGCGTCGGCGTCGTCGAAGGAGTGGGAGGCCGCCCTCTGACGATGCTCGGGGTCGGCGTCGTCCGCACCTCCGCCGATGCCGAGCTCGGCCACCGGCTGGTCGCGATCGAGCGAGGCATCGAGGAGTGGCTCGACGAGCACCGCCCCGAATTCGTCGCCGTGGAGCGGGTGTTCAGCCAGCACAACGTCCGTACGGTGATGGGCACCGCTCAGGCCAGTGCGGTCGCCATGCTCTGCGCGTCCCGCCGCGGCATCCCCGTCGCCCTGCACACCCCCAGCGAGGTCAAGGCCGCCGTCACCGGCAGCGGCCGCGCCGACAAGGCGCAGGTCGGAGCGATGGTCACCCGGCTGCTTCGGCTCGACGCACCGCCGAAGCCCGCCGACGCCGCCGACGCCCTGGCCCTCGCCATCTGCCACATCTGGCGGGGCCCGGCCGTCAACCGCCTCCAGCAGGCGCACGCGGCCGCCGCCCGTGGCCCCCGAGTTCCCCGTACACCCGCAGTTCCCGTCCGGAAGGTCCCCCGATGATCGCCTTCGTCAGCGGCCCCGTTGCCGCACTCGCCCCGACCACGGCCGTGATCGAGGTCGGCGGCATCGGCATGGCCGTCCAGTGCAGCCCTCACACCCTGGCCGACCTGCGGATCGGCCAGGAGGCCAGGCTGGCCACCTCCCTCGTCGTACGGGAGGACTCGCTCACCCTCTACGGCTTCGCCGACGACGACCAGCGGCAGGTTTTCGAGCTGCTCCAGACCGCCAGCGGCGTCGGCCCCCGGCTCGCCCAGGCGATGCTCGCCGTGCACAGCCCGGACGCCCTGCGCCTTGCCGTCTCCACCGGCGACGAGAAGGCCCTCACCGCCGTCCCCGGCATCGGCAAGAAGGGCGCGCAGAAACTCCTCCTCGAACTGAAGGACAGACTGGGCGAGCCCGTCGGCGCCCACATCGGCCACCAGGGCATCGGCACCGCCGTCACCTCCTCGTGGCGCGACAAGCTGCAGGCCGCCCTGATCGGCCTCGGATACGCGACCCGTGAGGCCGACGAGGCGGTCACCGCTGTCGCCCCGCAGGCCGAGGCTGCGCTCGCGGAGGGCGCCCAGCCGCCCGTACCGCAGCTGCTGCGGGCCGCTCTGCAGACCCTCAACCGCGCACGCTGACCGCACGCCGGCCGGACGCGACACCCCCGACGCCCGGGCACCGCACGGCCCGGCACCGAAACACCCGAGGCGGGACTGACCGAATGAACTGGGACGACACCGGACCCGACACCGACGAGCGCGTCGTCGACGCCGGCGCGGACGGCGAGGACACGGCGGTCGAAGCTGCCCTGCGGCCGAAGGACCTCGATGAATTCGTCGGCCAGGAGAAGGTGCGCGAACAGCTCGACCTGGTCCTGAAGGCCGCCCTGGCCCGCGGCGCCACCGCCGACCACGTCCTGCTCTCCGGCGCCCCCGGCCTCGGCAAGACCACCCTCTCCATGATCATCGCCGCCGAGATGGGCGCCCCGATCCGGATCACCTCGGGCCCCGCCATCCAGCACGCGGGCGACCTCGCCGCGATCCTCTCCTCCCTCCAGGAGGGCGAGGTCCTCTTCCTCGACGAGATCCACCGCATGTCACGGCCCGCCGAAGAGATGCTCTACATGGCGATGGAGGATTTCCGCGTCGATGTCATCGTCGGCAAGGGTCCCGGCGCCACCGCCATCCCGTTGGAACTGCCGCCCTTCACCCTTGTCGGCGCCACCACCCGGGCCGGACTCCTGCCGCCCCCGCTGCGCGACCGCTTCGGCTTCACCGGACACATGGAGTTCTACGCCCCCGCCGAACTGGAACGCGTCATCCACCGCTCCGCCCGCCTCCTCGACGTCGCGATAGACGCCGAAGGTGCAGCCGAGATCGCCGGGCGCTCCCGCGGCACGCCCCGTATCGCCAACCGGCTGCTGCGCCGCGTCCGCGACTACGCCCAGGTCAAGGCGGACGGCCGGATCGACCGCGGCGTCGCCTCCGCCGCCCTCGGGGTGTACGAGGTCGACGGGCGGGGTCTCGACCGGCTGGACCGGGCGGTGCTCGGCGCGCTCCTGAAGCTCTTCGGCGGCGGACCGGTCGGTCTGTCCACCCTCGCGGTCGCCGTGGGGGAGGAACGCGAGACGGTCGAGGAGGTCGCCGAGCCCTTCCTGGTACGGGAAGGACTCCTGGCCAGGACGCCGCGGGGCCGGGTCGCCACCCCCGCGGCCTGGGCACATCTCGGTCTCGTCCCCCCTCAGCACGGCGGAAAGGGACAACAGGGTCTGTTCGGGGCGTGATGCGTCACAGGTTCGCCCGGACTGGAACCCGGGTGCGATGCTGGGCGTTGTTCCATCGATGCGGACTCGCTTAGACTCCGCCGATGCCGCCCGTACAGGGCGGCGTACCCACCCCCGTAGATCAGGCCGCATTCCAGCGCGGTCGTGCGAAGGAAAATCGTCCCGTGAATCCCGTGACTCTCCTCCCCTTCATCGTGCTCATCGGGGCCATGTTCCTGATGACCCGGTCCGCCAAGAAGAAGCAGGCCGCTGCCGCGCAGATGCGCAACGAGATGCAGCCCGGCACCGGCGTTCGGACGATCGGGGGCATGTACGCCACCGTCAAGGAGCTTCACGACGACACGGTTCTCCTCGAGGTCGCGCCCGGCGTCCACGCCATCTACGCCAAGAACTCCATCGGTGCCGTCCTCGACGACGCGGAGTACAACCGCATCGTCCACGGTGACGACGACGAGATCGACGGCGCGGTCGTGCCGGACGACGCGTCCTCGCTGACCGAGCACGTCGAGGCCGACACGGACGTCGACACCGACGCGGACGACGCTGACGATGCCAAAATCGACCTGGGCAAGAAGGCCGAGGCCGGCGACATCGAGCCGAAGGACGCCAAGGCCGACGAGAAGTCCGAGGACAAGGCCGACGGCGAGGCCGACGCGAAGTAGTTCACGACCTGGGGATGCCATGAGCCCACCGGCGTCCGGCATCCCCAGGACTGTGCGATCTTCTGCGGGGGCAGGTCCCCACAACACTTCGTGGCCGCCTGGGCGCACACCCGGCGCGGGGCGGTTGGACAGGGAGAAACGAGAAGGTGGCAGCACCGAAGAAGGGCCGAGGGCCGTCCGGCGGTCAGGGCAGGCCGGGGCGCGCCCTGGCTCTGATCCTGATCGCCATGGTCGCGCTCACCGGCGGGATGTTCTTGTCCGGTCACACCACGCCACGGCTTGGTATCGACCTGGCGGGCGGCACGTCGATCACGCTCAAGGCGAAGAGCCAGCCCGGTAAGCCGGACGCGATCAACCAGACCAACATGGACACCGCGGTCAGCATCATCGAACGCCGTGTCAATGGTCTGGGTGTCTCCGAGGCCGAGGTCCAGACCCAGGGCCGGGACAACATCATCGTCAACATCCCCAAGGGAACGAACTCGAAGCAGGCCCGGGAACAGGTCGGTACGACCGCCCAGCTCTACTTCCGGCCCGTGCTCGCCGTCACCGAGGGCACGGCGACGCCCACCGGCACCGCCAGCCCCTCGGCCTCCGGCTCGCCGAAGCCGAGCGCGTCGCCCAGCAACAAGGAGACGGCCTCCGGATCCAAGGCCACTCCCGCGGCGAGCGCCACCACCCAGGGCCGCGCGGTCACCGGCGCGCTGACGAAGGACACGTCCCCCAGCCCCAGCGCCTCCGGCACGCCGAAGGCGTCCGCGAGCCCGTCGGCCCCGGTCGACCCGGCCGCCGCCGAGCTGCAGAAGAAGTTCGCGGCGCTGGACTGCTCCACCAAGGCCGGCCGCGCGAAGGCCGGTGTCGACGTGAAGCCCACCGACACCACGGTCGCGTGCAGCTCCGAGGGCGACGCCAAGTACGTCCTCGGCCCGGCCGCGGTCTCCGGTACGGACGTGGGCAGCGCCAAGGCCGCGATCGACCAGCAGCGCGGCATGTGGATCGTGCAGATGGACTTCACCAAGAAGGGCTCGAAGAAGTTCCAGCAGATCACCTCGAAGCTGTCCACGCAGCAGCCGCCGATGAACCAGTTCGCCATCGCGCTCGACGGCGAGGTCGTCTCCGCGCCCCAGGTGAACGAGACGCTCAGCGGCAGCGCCGAGATCTCCGGCAGCTTCACCCAGCAGTCCGCCCAGGACCTGGCGAACGTGCTGTCCTACGGTGCGCTCCCGCTGTCCTTCAGCGAGGACACGGTCACCACGGTCACCGCGGCGCTCGGCGGTGAGCAGCTCCAGGCGGGTCTGATCGCCGGTGCGATCGGTCTGGCCCTGGTCGTCATCTACCTGGTGGCCTACTACCGCGGTCTGGCGCTCATCGCGCTCCTGAGCCTCGCTGCCTCCGGCATACTGACCTACACGCTCATGGCGCTGCTCGGCCCGGCCATCGGCTTCGCGCTGAACCTCCCCGCGGTCTGTGGTGCCATCGTGGCGATCGGTATCACCGCGGACTCGTTCATCGTGTACTTCGAACGCATCCGGGACGAGATCCGCGAGGGCCGCACCCTGCGTCCGGCCGTCGAGCGTGCCTGGCCGCGCGCCCGTCGCACCATCCTGGTCTCCGACTTCGTGTCGTTCCTCGCCGCGGCGGTGCTCTTCATCGTCACCGTCGGCAAGGTCCAGGGCTTCGCCTTCACACTGGGTCTCACCACCCTGCTCGACGTGGTCGTGGTGTTCCTCTTCACCAAGCCCGTCATGACGCTGCTGGCCCGTACGAAGTTCTTCTCCAGCGGTCACCCGTGGTCCGGCCTGGACCCGAAGCGGCTCGGCGCCAAGCCGCCGCTGCGCCGCTCGCGCCGTGTCAACGCCCCCACCGACCCGAAGGAGGCGTGAGATGTCGCGACTCGGCAGTCTCGGCGCCCGGCTCTACCGCGGCGAGGTCGGTTACGACTTCATCGGCAAGCGCAAGATCTGGTACGGCATCTCGATCCTGATCACCATCACGGCCGTCGTCGCCCTGGCGGTCAGCGGACTCAACATGGGGATCGAATTCAAGGGCGGCGCGGTCTTCACCACCCCGTCGACCAGTGCCACGGTTGCCCAGGCGGAGGAATCCGCGGTTTCCGCCTCCGGCCACCAGGCGATCGTCCAGAAGCTCGGCAACGGCAAGCTGCGTATTCAGATCGCCGAGGTCGACCTGGCGAAGTCCGACGCGATCAAGGCGGACCTCGCCAAGGACCTCAAGGTCCCCGAGGAGAAGATCAACGCCGACCTGGTCGGCCCCAGCTGGGGTGAGCAGATCGCCAACAAGGCCTGGACCGGCCTCGGCGTCTTCATGATCCTCGTGGTGATCTACCTGGCCATCGCGTTCGAGTGGCGCATGGCCATCGCGGCCCTGGTCGCACTGATCCACGACATCACGATCACGGTCGGGATCTACGCCCTGGTCGGCTTCGAGGTCACCCCGGGTACCGTGATCGGTCTGCTGACCATCCTCGGTTACTCCCTCTACGACACGGTCGTCGTCTTCGACAGCCTCAAGGAGGGCACGAAGGGGATCACCAAGCAGACCCGCTGGACGTACAGCGAGATCGCCAACCGCTCGATCAACGGCACGCTGGTCCGCTCCATCAACACCACCGTCGTGGCGCTGCTGCCGGTCGCCGGCCTGCTGTTCATCGGCGGCGGTGTCCTCGGCGCCGGCATGCTGAACGACATCTCGCTGTCCCTGTTCGTCGGCCTCGCCGCCGGCGCGTACTCCTCGATCTTCATCGCCACCCCGCTGGTCGCCGACCTCAAGGAACTCGACCCGCAGATGAAGGCCCTGACGAAGCGGATCCGCGCCAAGCGCGCGGCAGCCGCCGCCAAGGGCGAGTCCGCCGAGGACGAGCAGCCGTACGAGGACGACGTCATCGAGGACCCCGCCCCCGCCGCCGCGGTCGTCGGTCAGCGCCAGCAGCCCCCCAGGGGCCACGGCCGGACCTCGGAGAAGCGTCGATGACCAGCACCACCGAGAGCACCAGGGAACTGCTGCTCAGCCGTATCCGTGACGTGGCGGACTATCCGAAGCCGGGCGTGATGTTCAAGGACATCACCCCGCTGCTCGCGGACCCGGTCGCGTTCACGGCCCTCACCGACGCCCTCGCGGAGCTGTGCGTACGGCACGGCGCCACGAAGGTCGTCGGTCTGGAGGCGCGCGGCTTCATCCTGGCCGCGCCGGTCGCGGTCCGGGCCGGGCTCGGCTTCGTACCCGTCCGCAAGGCGGGGAAGCTGCCCGGTGCCACGCTCAGCCAGGCGTACGAGCTGGAGTACGGCACCGCGGAGATCGAGATACACGCGGAGGACCTCACGGCCGAGGACCAGATCATGGTCATCGACGACGTCCTTGCCACCGGCGGCACTGCCGAGGCGTCGCTGCAGCTGATCCGGCGGGCCGGCGCCAGGGTCGCAGGTGTCGCGGTCCTCATGGAGCTCGGCTTCCTCGACGGCCGGGCCCGTCTGGAGTCCGGTCTGGCCGGTGCTCCGCTGGAGGCGCTCATCCGCGTCTGAGACTGTCACGCATGCATCGGGTGCCCGGAACAATTTCCGGGCACCCGATGGTGCGTCTGCGGTATTCACACCCACGTTCCAAGAAGCCGGGCCGGGCCCCGCCTCACGCATCGCGCCGCTGCTCAGCCCCTGCGGCGCTTCGGACATCGGCACACCGGCACACACAGGACGGGCACCGGGAACACCCGGGTGCCCGTCCCGCGTTGTGAGGGTCCCACGGTCCCCGGGGGAGGTCGGGCCGCAGTCTCGATACGATGGCCTTTCCGGGAGTCCGGATCCGCACGAGGAGCGCTCTTGCCAGACGAGGCCCAGCCAGTCGCCGCCCCGCAGCCCGACAAGCCCGCGGCGGTCCCAGCCACGCCCGGGAAGAAGCAGCCTGCGGCGAAGGAGAAGCCGAAGCCCCCGGCTCCCGAACCGGCGAGCAGCGCCTCGCAGACTCCCCCCAAGGCGAACGGGGCCGTGCCGGTGTCCCCTGCCCAGCCGGCCCCCGTCTTTCCGCCTCCGGTCGCCCCGAAGCCCCCGGCCAAGCCCGTGTCCCCGGTCGGCCCGGTCCGCTCCAGCGGCTCCTCCAACCGGGTACGGGCCAGGCTCGCCCGGCTCGGCGTGCAGCGCTCCAGCCCGTACAACCCGGTCCTGGAACCGCTCCTGCGGGCGGTCCGCAGCAACGACCCCAAGATCGAGACGTCCACGCTGCGCCAGATCGAGCGCGCCTACCAGGTCGCCGAGCGCTGGCACCGCGGTCAGAAGCGCAAGAGCGGCGACCCGTACATCACGCATCCGCTCGCCGTCACGACGATCCTCGCCGAGCTCGGCATGGACCCGGCGACGCTGATGGCCGGTCTGCTGCACGACACGGTCGAGGACACCGAGTACGGCCTGGACACCCTGCGCCGGGACTTCGGCGACCAGGTCGCCCTGCTCGTCGACGGCGTCACCAAGCTGGACAAGGTGAAGTTCGGCGAGGCGGCGCAGGCCGAGACCGTACGCAAGATGGTCGTCGCCATGGCCAAGGACCCCAGGGTCCTCGTCATCAAGCTCGCCGACCGGCTGCACAACATGCGCACCATGCGCTACCTCAAGCGGGAGAAGCAGGAAAAGAAGGCCCGCGAGACGCTTGAGATCTACGCGCCCCTGGCCCACCGCCTGGGGATGAACACCATCAAGTGGGAGCTTGAGGACCTCGCGTTCGCGATCCTCTACCCCAAGATGTACGACGAGATCGTCCGCCTCGTCGCCGAGCGGGCCCCCAAGCGCGACGAATACCTCGCCATAGTGACCGACGAGGTCCAGGCCGACCTGCGCGCAGCCCGGATCAAGGCCACCGTCACCGGACGGCCGAAGCACTACTACAGCGTCTACCAGAAGATGATCGTGCGAGGCCGGGACTTCGCCGAGATCTACGACCTGGTGGGCATCCGCGTCCTCGTCGACACCGTCCGTGACTGCTACGCGGCGCTCGGCACCGTGCACGCGCGATGGAATCCGGTCCCCGGCCGGTTCAAGGACTACATCGCGATGCCCAAGTTCAACATGTACCAGTCACTGCACACCACGGTGATCGGTCCCAGTGGCAAGCCCGTCGAGCTGCAGATCCGTACGTTCGACATGCACCGCCGCGCCGAGTACGGCATCGCCGCGCACTGGAAGTACAAGCAGGAGGCCGTCGCCGGCGCCTCCAAGGTCCGCACCGACGTACCCAAGAACACCGGCCGCGGCCAGGACACCGTCAACGACATGGCGTGGCTGCGCCAGCTCCTCGACTGGCAGAAGGAGACGGAGGACCCCAGCGAGTTCCTGGAGTCCCTGCGCTTCGACCTCTCCCGCAACGAGGTCTTCGTCTTCACGCCCAAGGGCGACGTCATAGCGCTGCCCGCGGGCGCGACCCCGGTCGACTTCGCGTACGCCGTGCATACGGAGGTCGGCCACCGGACCATAGGGGCACGGGTCAACGGGCGGCTCGTGCCACTCGAATCCACCCTTGACAACGGCGACCTCGTGGAGGTCTTCACCTCCAAGGCGGCCGGCGCCGGACCGTCCCGGGACTGGCTGGGCTTCGTCAAGTCGCCGCGTGCCCGGAACAAGATCCGCGGCTGGTTCTCCAAGGAACGCCGCGACGAGGCGATCGAGCAGGGCAAGGACGCCATCGCGCGCGCCATGCGCAAGCAGAACCTGCCGATCCAGCGGATCCTGACCGGCGACTCGCTCGTCACCCTGGCCCACGAGATGCGCTACCCGGACATCTCGTCCCTGTACGCGGCGATCGGCGAGGGTCATGTCGCGGCCGCAGGTGTCGTGCAGAAGCTGGTCCAGGCGCTCGGCGGCGAGGACGCGGCCAACGAGGACCTGGCGGAGAGCTCTCCGCCCTCGCGCAGCCGCGGCAACCGCCGCTCCAACGCCGACCCGGGTGTGGTCGTCAAGGGCGTCGAGGACGTCTGGGTCAAACTGGCCCGCTGCTGCACGCCCGTCCCCGGCGACCCGATCATCGGCTTCGTCACCCGTGGCAGCGGCGTCTCCGTGCACCGGGCCGACTGTGTCAACGTGGACTCGCTGTCCCAGCAGCCGGAGCGGATCCTGGAGGTCGAATGGGCACCGACCCAGTCCTCGGTCTTCCTGGTCGCCATCCAGGTCGAGGCCCTCGACCGGTCGCGGCTGCTCTCGGACGTCACTCGCGTCCTGTCCGACCAGCACGTGAACATCCTGTCGGCGGCCGTCCAGACCTCACGGGACCGGGTGGCCACCTCGCGGTTCACTTTCGAGATGGGTGACCCGAAGCACCTCGGACACGTGCTGAAGGCCGTACGGGGCGTGGAGGGCGTGTACGACGTCTACCGCGTGACCTCGGCCCGCAGGCCCTGACCCCGATCGCCCCGGCAGCCCCCGCCCGACCGCGCGGGGGCTGCCGGGGCGTCGCGCCCGGCCGCCCGCTGCGGCGCGAGGCGCGCCGTCGCATCGGCGGCCGGCTCCCCGATGACCCCGGCGGCGCTGCGGACACCGTCGTCCGCCGCCGATGCCGGCCGGCCCTCCGCCGAAACGCCGAAGGGCCCTCCGTCACCGCTTGAGTTCTAGTGGTCGTTGCAACACCCCAGCTCAGGGGATGCAATGGACTTCGAGATACGCGCGGACCGGGGGCCGCAGGGGCGTAGGAAGCT